>DATAAG010000019.1:0-1733 GCA_036260235.1 Longimicrobium sp. | reverse complement strand
GCTGTGTCAGAAAAAGGATGAGGGTAAGCGACAAACGCTTTGGCCTCACACAGAGTCAGCAGAGTCAGCAGAGTAACTCTGCTGACTCTGCGTGAGGCCCTCCGTCTTTTCGCCTGGAGAACGGGAGATGCCCGTGACGCGCGGGCGAACTCCGTTGACTCCGTTGACTCCGTGTGAGGCCCGTCTTTTACCGCAGCCACCCCATGCGCGGAACGGCGGCGGGCTCGCGGAAGGGGCCGTTGGCCAGGAACGACCACGCGTTCAGCTCGTTCAGCGAGCCGTAGAAGTAGAACGAGAAGCCGTTCACCCCGCGCTGCCGCCCGATGCGCACCTGCCGCGCGATCTCGTCCAGCCCCAGCCCCGCCAGCACGCCCGCGTACACGTGCCGGCCCGTAGGCGCCATTCCCGCCACGTGGTCGGCCACCATGCAGTCCCAGTCGGGGTTGGGCTCCTGGCCCGGGCGGCGCGGCCGGTACGAGCAGCGCTCGTCCGCCACGTAGAAGTAGGTCATGGGCACGGCCACGTCCAGGTACCCGCCGCGCGCCCACTCCCACGTGTCCTGGAAGAACTGCGCGATGCCGCTGGACGAGTTCCAGCCGAAGCGCGTGCGGTCGTAGATGGGCCACACCGCCGCCGAGAGCGGCACCGCCCGCACCGCGTGGATGCTGTCGTGCGTCTCGCGCACCATGCGGCTCACCAGGTCACGCCGGAACTGCGCCCAGTCGCGCGGGTTGGCCGCCGGGTCCCTGCCGAACTGCGCCAGTGCCGTGCGGTCCCAGCCGAAATCGGCCCCGGGGTAGCGGATGCGGTCCAGGTGAATGCCCTCCACCTGGTAGCGCCGCACGATGTCCGCCGCCACGCGCGCCATCTGCGTGCGCACCCCCGCGTGCGCGGGCGACAGGTAGACGTACTCGTCGCCGTTGGGGCACGCCATCGGACGGCCGCTCCGCGTGTGCATCGCCCAGTCCGGGTGGTCGATCAGCACGTGGTTGGGCTGCCCCGGCTCACTGCGGCGCAGCCCCTGGCAGGTGGACGAGCTGCTGGACTCCCAGCCGGAAAGTCCGTTGATCCACGCGTGCAGCTGCAGCCCCCGCGCATGCGCCTCGCGCACGGCCACCTCCAGCGGGTCCCAGGTGGGGGTGCCGCCCAGGCGTCCGCAGAGCCGCGGCGAGCAGGGGTCCAGCCGCGAGGGGTAGCGCGCGTCCCAGGGCCCGCGCACCTGGAAGTAGACGATGTTGAAGTTGGCGCGCGCCGCGTTCTCCATCACCTGGCGGATGGTGGCGGCGCTGCCGTAGTCCCAGCGGTTCACCCACAGCGCCCGCGCCTCCTCCATCACCGCCGGACGAGGCGGCGGCGACGCGAAGGCGGGAGCGACGAAGGCGGGCACGTCGGCCGTAATCGGAGCGCCGGCCACGGGCCGCATGGCCACTCCGGTCACGGTGCCGAGCGCCAGGACGGACGCGGACCCCAGCAGGGCCCGTGCAAGCTTCCGGTTCATGCGCAGGAACGTTCGGCCGCGCCCGGCAGGGCACGGCGGATGGACGTCAGGGGTCCGCCAGGCGGACGTGTGCGTGGGATGCAGCTTGTAGGCTCGGGAGGACCCGAAAGTTCACGCCTTCGCACGAGGATCGCCCCTCGCGCGCCCTTCGTCAAGCCGCTGCGGTGCGAGCAGTTTGACGGATTCCCCCCGCCCCGCGCCGCGCGCCGTCTCGCACGCGGCGCGCCAGCCGGCG
>DATAAG010000018.1:0-10404 GCA_036260235.1 Longimicrobium sp. | reverse complement strand
GCCTCCAGCCCGCCGCCGTCCGCGGGGCGCAGCTCGAGACTCCCCGCCGGGCCGTACAGGTGGCGCAGGCGGCTGCGGATGTTGCGCAGCCCCACGCCGGCGCCGCGCCCGCGGCCGGGGGCGTGCAGCCCCGGCCCGTTGTCCGTCACGCGCAGCACCAGCGCACCCTCCTGGCGCGCGGCGGCGATGCGCACGGTTCCCGCGCCGGCCACGCGGCCGGTGCCGTGGCGGATGGCGTTCTCCACCAGCGGCTGCAGGATCAGGCTGGGGACGGCGCACGCCAGCAGCTCCTCCGGCACGTCGATGCTCACCGTGAGCCGGTCGTGAAAGCGCGCCTGCTCGATCTCCAGGTAGGCGCCCAGGAACTCGACCTCCCGCTCCAGCGGAACCTCCTGCGAGCCCGTCTCGGTGGTGTGGCGCAGGAGCGAGCCCAGCCGCACGATCATCCGCTCCGCCGCCGCCGGGTCCACGTGCACCATCTCCGAGACCGTGTGCAGGGTGTTGTAGAGAAAGTGCGGCTCCATCTGCATCCGCAGCGCCCGCAGCTCCGCCCGCGCCAGCTCCGTCTCCAGATGCGAGGCCTGCAGCTGGTCGCGCTGCCAGCGGCGCTGGTACTCCAGCCCCTGCGTCACGCTCAGGATCAGCCAGTAGAACATCACGTCCCAGTGGAAGAACGTGCTGAAGTACCGCGAGTACCGCGCCGTCTCGTCGGTCCAGATGCGTCCCGCCCAGAACGTCTGCACGCCCACCGCCGCCAGGGCGACGAGGATGCTGAGCGCGGCGTGAAAGGCCAGCGCCTTCCTGCGGCACCCGCGAAAGAACGAGACGCGCCGCGCGGCCCAGACGATCAGCGGCGCGTACAGGGCCCACTGCGCGTACGTGGCCAGCGTCTCCAGCGCGTCCTGCCGCCACTGGAACGGCGTGTCGCGGGAAAAGGAGAGGGTGAAGGCCCGCGAGTAGAAGAAGAGAAGGACGCCCAGCCAGGCCGCGCCGTACAGCGCCCAGAAGCGCCGGTCCAGGCGGATGGCGAGCGCGTACTCCAGGGAGGCATCGCCCGGCGCGTTGTCGAAACGCGGCATCTCTGGGGCGTTGTTCAGGGGCCCGGATCGGGATGGATCGCGTGCGGCCGCGCGATGCGCCGCCGCTCCATGGTAACGCCCGAGGGGCGGATGGACAGGACGGCGTGACGAGCGGCACCGGCGCGTGACGAGCGGCATCGCGCCCGCGCACGATCCATCCCCCGGGACGCGTGGGCCGACGCGGATTGCAACCCTGCGCGGGGCGCCGCGTATCCCAGCACGGGTGTCGTGCATCCCATCTTCGGCGAATCAATGCGAAATCCGTCCGCCCGCCCTGGCGGACAGCTACCGGAGAGAGTGCCGTGATGAAAGTCGTGGTCGTCGATGACGAGCCGTACGCGCGCGTCAAGCTGGAGCGCCTGCTGGCGGACGAAGATGCCGAGGTGCTGGCCGTCTGCGCCAACGGCCCCGAGGCGGTGGCCGCCGTCCAACAGCTCAGGCCGGACCTGCTGTTTCTCGACATCCAGATGCCGGAGATGGACGGCTTCGAGGTGCTGCGCGCCATCGCGCCCGTGCACCTGCCCGAGACCGTGTTCGTCACCGCGTTCGACCAGTACGCGCTGCGGGCGTTCGAGGTGAACGCGCTGGACTACCTGCTCAAGCCGTTCGGCCAGGAGCGCTTTCACGCCGCCTTCGCGCGCGCGGAGCAGCGGCTTCGCGAAAGCGCGCGCCCGGACGACGTGATGCGGCTCCTGGAGCACCTGGCCCGCCAGCCCGGCGCGGCCGACGCCCCCGCCTCCGGCGACGTGCACCTGGAGTGGCTGTTCGTGCGCAAGGGGCAGCGCGTGGTCAAGCTTCCCGTCCCCGAGATCAACTGGTTTGAGGCGGAGGGCAACTACGTCCGCATCCACGTCAAAGGGGAAACGTACCTGATCCGCGAGCGGATGATGGCGCTGCAGGCGCGGCTGGACCCCCGGCGGTTCGCCCGCATCCACCGCAACGCCATCGTCAACCTCTCCTTCGTGCGGGAGATGCGGCCCTGGTCCAGCGCCGCGTTCGTGGTGCTGCTGGAAGACGGCACCGAGCTCCGCCTGAGCCGCCGCTACCGCACCCGCCTCTCCGCCACCATCGGCGAGTACCTGTAGTACCGAAGCGGAAGAACAACGGCGAAAGGTACAGAGGAACAGAGAAAAGCCAGAGGTACAGAGGAACCCCGGCATCCTCTGTTCCTCTGGCTGTTCTCTGTTCCTCCGTACGCCCATTCTTTCAGCATCCCTTCGCCTCGTCCGGCCGTCTCCAGGACCCCGGAGACCACTCCGTTGACGCCGCTGGCTCCGTGTGAGGTCTTCTTTCTTCCGCCACATGTCCCTGCCACTCCTCACCGTCCACGGACGCTGGACATGCGCCCGTGGCACTCGTCACAAGCTGGTACGGCTGGCGCCCGTGGGCCGTTAGAATCTCAGCAGCGGCAGGGTACGACGACAAACTCGGACGAGAAAACACCACATGCCGACCATCAGCGGCTCCTGGAGCCCTGACACGACCTTTCGCCCCAGCGCGCAGGTGAGCGCCACGGGCGAGGGCGGGCACACCGTGCTGCTGGACTACGCCGGCGGCCAGTACTACGGGCTGGACGAGGTGGGGACGCGCATCTGGGAGCTGGTGCGCGAGGGAAGCACGCTGGGCGCCATCGTCGGCCGGCTGGAGGCGGAGTACGACGCGCCGCGCGACGTGCTGCAGGCGGACGCCTCGGCGCTGCTGGCGGAGCTGGCCGCGCGTCGCCTGGTGCGGGCGGAGGGATGACGATGCCTTCCACCCCTCCCTCCGTGCTGCGCTGCATGGCGGCGCTCGCGGCCGTGCGCCTGCACCTCACGCTGCGCGGCTTCGGCCGCTCCATCCAGGCCGCGCGCCGCTGGGGCGCGGGTCCGGACACCGCCCGCGCAGACGAGCAGGCGCTGGTGGAGCGCAGCGTGGCCGCGCTGGTGACCGCGGCGGCCGTCTTTCCCGGCCGCGCCATCTGCCTGGAGCAGTCGCTGGCCCTGTACGTCCTCCTTCGCCGCCGCGGCGTGCCCGTCGAGCTGCGGTTGGGGGTGCAGGCCGTCCCCTTCAGCGCGCACGCCTGGCTGGAGCTGCGCGGCGTGCCGATCGAAGAGAACGCCGACTGGGTGGACTACCTGCTCCCCTTTCCGGAGATCCCCGCGTGAACGGGTTCGTCTGCATCGTGGGCGACGCGCCGGTCGCGGACGCCGCGCTGCGGCCCTACGCGGCGCGCCTGGCCCGCTGCCTGACCGGGGCCGACGGGATGGTGCCGCGGATCCGCACGCTGGAAAGCCCGCCCTTCGTGGCGCTCTTCACGGAATCGGCGGACGCCCCGCGCCCGCTGGCCGCGCGCCACGGGCCGCTGCTGGGGATCGGCGACGTGCGCCTGGACAACCGCGCCGAGGTGGCGCGCCGTGCGCGGGAAGTGATGGACGTGACGGATTCTGTACCCGACCTGGCGCTGGTGCTGGGCGCGTTCGCGGCGCGCGGCGAGACGTGCATCCCCGAGCTGCTGGGCGACTTCGGGATGGTGATCTGGGACGAGCGCACGCGGGAGATGCTGGCCGCGCGCGACGCCTTCGGGGTGCGGGCGCTCTTTCACGCCCGCCGCGCGGAGGGAACCGTGATCGGCTCGCGCGCCTTCGCCATCAGCCCCGGTGACGCGCTCGACGAGGAGTGGGGGGCCAGCTACCTGGCGGGCGGCTACGCATCCGACGGCCGCACGCCCTTCGCCGGGTGCCGCCACGTCCCCGCGGGGAGCTGGCTTTCGCTGCGCGGCGAGGTCCTGCGCGAGCGCCGCTGGTGGTGGCCCGGGGCGCACCTGGCCCGGCCCGGCGCGCGCGTGGACGAGCACGGGGCCGTGGAGCGCTTTCGCGCGCGGTTCTTCGACGCCGTGCGGTCGCGCGTGGACGGGGACGGGACCACCTGGGCGCAGCTTTCCGGCGGACTGGACTCGTCCTCCGTGGTCAGCGCCGCGGCGCAGATGCACGGGCGCGGCGAGCTGCCGGCGCTGGGCGGCACGGTGACCGTGGTGGACGGCCTGGGCGACGCGGACGAGACGCGGTACTCCGACCTGGTGGCCGCCCGCTGGGGGGTGCGCAACGAGCAGGTGCACGACCCCTGGATGTGGCAGGACGACGGCCTGCCGCCGCCCGTGGATGACGAACCCACGGCCCACTATCCGTTCTGGGCGCGCGACCGCCGCCTGTGCGCGGTCGTCCGCCGCGCCGGGGGACGCGTGCTCCTGAGCGGCGCGGCGGGGGACGACTACCTCACCGGCGACCTTGCCTTCGTCACCGATCTGCTGGCCGCCGGACGGGTCCGCACCGCGCTGCGCCAGGCCGCGCGCTTCGCCATCGCGGAGCGCGGCTCGTTCTGGGCGGTCGTGGGCCGGCGGATGGTGCTCCCCTTCCTTCCCAATCCCGTGCGCCTGCGCCTTTCCGGCGAGCTGGGGGCGCTGCCCGGGTGGATCCACCCCGCCTTCGCCCGGCGGACGGGCGCGGCGGCGCGGGTGCGGGAGAACCGCGCCCGGCCGCGGCGCGACGGCGGGCACTACGCGGCCCTGCTGGCCGAGGGCTTCCGCTTTCGCGCCGCCCGCCTGCCGCGGGGCCCGTACGAGGACGGCGTGGAGATGCGATACCCCTTCCTGCACCGGCCGCTCGTGGAGATGGCGCTGGGGCTTCCGCCGGAGCTCGTCATCCGCCCCGGCGTCACCAAGTGGATCCTGCGCGAAGCCATGCGCGGCGTGCTGCCGGAAGAGGTGCGCGTCCGCGGCGGCAAGGGCGGTCCGGACGCGCGCATGGTGTGGTCGATGGCGCGCGAAGAGCCGCGCCTGCGCCCCATGCTGCGCGATCCGCTGCTGGCGCAGCTGGGGTGGGTGGACCGCGACGGGCTGGCCGCGGCCTTCGAGCGCGTCAGGGCCGGCATGAACGGGGAACGCGCGGCCGTGACCGCCGCGCTGGCGCTGGAAACGTGGCTGCGGGTGGCCTCCGGCCGCTGGCCGGCGGGCGCGGCCACGTCCAACGCGGCATGACGCCGCTTCAACGCCCCCACGGGGGGCCCAGGGGAAAGGAGCGCTGGATGAAAAAGAGGTACACCCGCCCGTCGCTGGCCGTGCACGGCCGCGCCGTGGAAGAGACCCGGGGCTGGCCCGGGGGCGAGTTCTACGACTTCTTCGACGGCGGATACCGGCGCAGGGCCTGGACCTGAGACGGTGTGGGACCGGCCCGGGAGCCCCGGTGCCGGAGAGAGACGGCCGGGTGAAGCCGGGCCGGGCGGGCAGGTGCAGTACCAAACCGGCGGCGGTGTGCCGCCAACCCGCCCCCGGACGGGGGGCAGAATCCAACAGGAGCACACACCATGAAGAAGAGTTACAGCCGTCCCACGCTGGCCGTGTTCGGAAGCGCCACCCAGCAGACCATGGGGCTGGAGCTGGGCATCAACCACGACTTCAACGGGGACTACCGGAAGCGCGTCATTCCCTGAGCCGGTAGCAGGATCAGACGGCAGGACGGCCCGGCTTCAACCGGAGCGGTCCCGGGCACCGGGCCCGGGGCCGCTTTTCTTTCGGACTTTCGGCCTGGAGTGCCACACGATGGAGGCTTCCCCGTCCCGCGGCGCGGCGTGGAACGAGGCGCGCGCGATCCTCTGGCGGCACCGCCGCGCGCTGGCGCTGGGGCTTCCGCTCATGCTGCTGGCGCGCGCCGGCTGGCTGGTGCTTCCCGCCGCGCCCGGGTGGCTGATCGACGAGGTGATCGGCCGCGGCCGCCACCACCTGCTCGTTCCGCTGGCCCTGGCGGTGGGGGCGGCGGCGCTGACGCAGGCCGTGGCTTCGGTGGCGCTGGCGCGGGTGGTGGGCGTGGCCGCGCAGCGCGCCATCACCGACACGCGGCTGCGGCTGCAGGCGCGGGTCATCCGTCTGCCCGCGCGGTACTTCGCCGGCACGCCGTCCGGCGCGCTCCTCTCCCGCATCATGAACGACCCCGAGGGGCTACGGAACCTGGTGGGCGGGGGGATGCTGGACCTGGTCGGGAGCGGGGTGACGGCGGTGGTGGCGGCCGGCGTGCTGCTGTACCTGGACTGGCGGCTCACGCTGGCGTGCCTGCTGGGGCTGGGGGTGTTCGGCCTGGGGCTGCGCGCGGCCTTCCAGCGCCTGCGGCCCCTGTATGCCCGCCGCGGCGAGTTGCAGGCGCAGGTGACGGCGCGGTTGAACGAGACGCTCGGCGGGATCGCCCTGGTCAAGGCGTACGGCGCGGAGGGGCGGGAGCGGCGCGCCTTTGCCCGCGGCGCGCACGGCCTGCTGCGCAACGCCGCCGCCTCGCTCACCGGCGCGGCGGCGGCCACCGCGTTCGCGCACCTGGCCTTCGGCGCGGTGGCCGTGCTCATCGTGCTCCTGGGTGGCGGCGCCATCGCGCGGGGGACGATGACGGTGGGCGAGCTGGTGACCTTCGTCTCCTTCGCCGCGCTGCTCATGGCGCCGGTGACGGACGTCGCCGCGCTCTCCACGCAGCTCAGCGAGGCGTTCGCGGGGCTGGACCGCATCCGGCAGCTGATGGCGGCGCCCACGGAGGACGACGAGGACCGCGGCGCCCTTCCCGTCCCGCGCCTGCGCGGCGACGTGGCCTTCGAGAACGTCTGGTTCGCGTACGGCGACGGGGAGCCCGTGCTGCGCGGCGTCTCCTTCCACGCCCCCGCGGGGACGACCACGGCGCTGGTGGGCGCCAGCGGCTCCGGAAAGAGCACGCTTGCCTCGCTGGTGATGGCCTTCCACCGCCCCCGGTCCGGCCGGCTGACGGTGGATGGGTTCGACCTGGCGGAGCTCCGGCTGCGCGAGTACCGCGCGCAGCTGGGCGTGGTGCTGCAGGAGAACTTCCTCTTCGACGGCACGGTGGCGCAGAACATCCGCTTCGCGCGGCCCGACGCCACGCGGCCGGAGGTGGAGCGGGTGGCGCGCGCCGCGCACGCGGACGGCTTCGTGCGCCGGCTGCCCGACGGGTACGACACGGTGGTGGGGGAGCGGGGGATCCGGCTGAGCGGCGGGCAGCGGCAGCGCATCGCCATTGCGCGCGCGCTGCTGGCGGACCCGCGCATCCTGGTCCTGGATGAGGCCACCAGCGCGCTGGACAGCGAGAGCGAGGCGATGATCCAGGAGGCGCTGCACCGGCTGCGCCGGGGGCGCACCACCTTCGTCATCGCGCACCGCCTGAGCACCATCCGCGGCGCCGACCAGATCCTGGTGCTGGACGAGGGGCGGATCGTGGAGCGGGGCACGCACGCCGGGCTGATGCTGCTGGGCGGCGTCTACCGCACCCTGCACGACCGCCAGCACGCCGCGGAGGCCGACCGTTTCGTGAACCCCGGGGAGGAATGCGTGAGCGAAAGTGCGTGAGTGCGTGAGTGCGTGAGTGCGTGAGTGCGGGCAGAGGATGATCTGACTTGCACACCTCACTCCATCACTCCATCACAATCACTAACGCACTCACGCACTCACGCACTTGCCTTCCCGGAACCCGCCCACGCCGCCCGGGGTACCCCGCGCCACATGAACCGCACCCATCGCCCCTCGCGTACGCGGCGCGCAGCGCTGCTGATCGGGATGCTGCTGCACCTCGTCGGTGCGGCGGCCATCCCGTTCCACGTGTGGGGACCGGAGGGGCTGGCCGCCGGCGGGGCCACCGTCGCGGAGCGGCAGGACGACGGCTCGTCGCTGCCGCCGCACGACGAGCTGCACTGCGTGGTCTGCCAGGCGGCCACCACCATGGCGGAGCCGGCCCCCGGCACCGTCATCCTGGTCGCGGAGAGCGAGCCGCGGGCGGAGACACCCGCCTCGCGGCACGCACTCCCCTCCCGCCCGTCCGCCCCGGCTCGCGCCCGCGCGCCGCCCCACGCCTGAATCGCCGCATCCGCGGCACGAATCGTATACAGTATACGGCGTGATCCCCGCGTTGCCTGACGCGGCGGTGCGCCGCACGATCCGGATTCAGGGAGATGCAGATGTTCCCCAAGCTGTCGCGGCGCGTCCTGCTGGCGCTGGCCGCCGTTCTTTCCGTCGCGGGTACGGCGCACGCCGCCCCGTCCGACTCCGTTCCGCCGGCGCCGCCCATCGTGGGCGTGGTGCGCGACACGGCCGGCGCGCCGCTCCCCAACGCGCGCATTGCCATCGCCGAGCTCAACCGCACCATCCTCTCGTCCAACGACGGGTCCTTCGTCATCCGCGCGCTGCGTCCCGGCACCTACCACCTGGACGTGACGCTGCTGGGGTACGCGCCCTCGCACGCGGTGGTCACCGTCCCCGTGGAGGGTCCCGACGTGCGGGTGACCATCGTCATGCGCCCCACCGTGCTGTCGCTGGAGGGGATCAACGTCACCGCCAGCCCGCGCAGCGCGGACCCGCTGGACATCACCCAGTCCACGGTGGAGCTCAGCGGCAAGGCGCTGGAGCGCAACCTGGGGACGAGCGTGGCGCAGACGCTCTCGTCGCAGCCGGGGCTCTCCACGCGCTACGGCGGCCCCGCGGCCTCCACGCCGGTCATCCGCGGCCTCTCCGGCGAGCGGGTGCTGGTGGTGCAGAACGGGCAGCGCACCGGCGACCTGTCGTCCACCTCTCCCGACCACGCGCTGTCGGTGGATCCGCTGGCCGCCAGCCGCATCGAGGTGGTGCGCGGGCCGGCGTCGCTGATGTACGGCAACAACGCGCTGGGCGGCGTGGTGAACGTCATCAGCACCGACATCCCCACCACCATTCCCGGCGAGGCGTCGGGCTTCCTGGCCACGCAGGCGGAGTCGGTGAACCCCGGCGGCGCGTTGACGGGCGAGATCACGCTGCCGCTGGGCGAGACGCTGGGCCTTTCCGCCCGCGGCGGGGGCCGCCGCGTGGAGGACGTGCGCACCGGCGGCGGCGACCTGCTGGAGAACACCTTCTACCGCAACCTGTACGGCACCGTGGGGCTGGGATACGTGACGGAGAACGTGCAGGGCGGGCTGGCGCTGGGCGGCTACACCTTCGACTACGGCCTTCCCGTGATCCACGCGGGAGAGGACGAGGAGGAGCACGAGGAGCACGCGGACGAGGGGATCTCCATCGACGGCAACCGCCTGGACGCCAACGGCCGCGTGACGGTGACGCTGGGCGACGCAGGGGTCACCAACGTGCGGCTGGACGCCAGCGCCCAGCGCTACCGGCACGACGAGATCGAGCCGGGGGGCGAGGTGGGCACCCGCTTTCGCCTGGACACGCAGACGGGGAACCTGATCGCCCGGACGGCGTTCGGGCGGCTGGAGGGCGCCGTGGGCGTCTCCGCGCTGCGCAAGGACTACTCGCCGGAGGGCGAGGAGGCGCTCACGCCGGGCGCGGAGAGCCGCACCGGCGGCGTGTTCGTGTACCAGGAGCTGCCGCTGGGCTCGGACGACGACGGCGCGTCGCTGCAGGTGGGCGCGCGCTACGACGTGTATCGCGTGGCTCCGGACGAGACCGGCGACGAGCGCTTCGCGGGGGCGCGCACCCGCCAGTTCAGCAACCTCTCCGGTTCGCTCGGCCTCAACGTGCCCATCGGCGACGAGCTTTCCGCCAGCGTGAGCGTGGCGCAGTCGTTCCGCGCGCCCACGGTGGAGGAGCTGTTCTCCAACGCCTTCCACCACGCGGCCGGCACCTACGACGTGGGCGACCCGGATCTGGAGCTGGAGGTGAACCGCGGCGCCGAGGCGGTGCTGCGCGCGCAGTCGGAGCGCATCAACGCGCAGGTGGCCGCGTTCTACAGCCGCATCGACAACTACATCACCCCCGACGTGGTCGGCGACACCGCCATCATCGACGAGCACGACGGCGAGGAGGTCATCGTTCCCCTGAACCGGTTCCGGCAGGACGACGCACAGCTGCGCGGGATGGAGGGGCAGGTGGAGGCGGTGGTGGGGCGCAACCTGGTCCTGGGCGTGATGGGCGACCTGGTGCGCGGCGACTTCGTGGACGGCGGGCCGCTCCCTTTCATGCCGCCGGCCCGCGTGGGCGGCAGCGCCCGCTGGGACGACGGCACCTGGTCGCTGGGGGTGGAGGCGCGCCACGCCTTCGAGCAGGACCGCGTGGAGAACGACGCGCTCCGCACCGACGCCTACACGCTGGTGAACGCCAGCGCCGGCCTCAGCCTGCGCCACGGCTCGCGCATCCACAGCATCGTGCTGCGCGCCGACAACCTGCTGGACGAGGAGTACCGCGAGCCCACCAGCCGCATCCTGGTGCCGTCGCCCGGGCGCAACCTGTCGCTGGTGTACCGCATTCTGTTCTGAGTGCGGAAGAGCGTGAGTGGGGAAGAGCGTGAGTGCGGTACTGGTCCTCTCGCGCCTCCGCTGATCT
>DATAAG010000017.1:0-2461 GCA_036260235.1 Longimicrobium sp. | reverse complement strand
GCCAACCGTGGGCGCATCGAGATCGAGGGGCTGATCGGCTTCTTCGTGAACACGCTGGCGCTGCGCGTGGATCTCGCCGGCTCCCCCTCCGTCGCGGAGGTGCTGGCGCGGGTGAAGGAGCGGGCGCTGGGGGCGCAGCAGAACCAGGACATCCCGTTCGAGCAGGTGGTGGAGCTGGTGCAGCCGGCGCGCAGCATGGCGCACAGCCCGCTCTTCCAGGTGATGTTCGCCTGGCAGAACGCCCCGCGCGGCCGGCTGGAGCTGCCGGGGCTCACGCCCGGACCGCTCGGATCGGCGGGATTGGCGGGATCGGCGGGATCGGCGGGATCGGCGGGATCGGCGTCGGAAGTGGCGGCGAAGTTCGACCTGTCGCTCGACCTGTCGGAGCGGGACGGGCGCATCGTCGGAGGCGTGACGTACGCGACCTCGCTCTTCGATCGGGCGACGGTGGAGCGGCACGTCGGCTACCTCCGCCGCGCGCTGGAGGCCATGGCGGCGGACGAGCGGCAGCCGGTGGACCGGCTGGCGCTGCTGCCTGAACACGAGCGCCGGCAGGTGGTGGAGGAGTGGAACCGGACGGACGCGGAGTACCCGGCGGACCGGTGCGTCCACGAGCTGTTCGAGGCGCAGGCGGAGCGCACGCCCGGCGCGGTGGCCGTGGTCTTCGAGGATCGCTCGCTCACCTACGCGGAGCTGAACCGGCGGGCGAACCGGCTGGCGCACCACCTCCGGGAGCGGGGCGTCGGTCCGGACGTGCGGGTGGGGATCTGCGTGGAGCGCGGCCTGGAGATGGTGGTCGGCCTCCTCGGCGTCCTGAAGGCCGGCGGCGCCTACGTGCCGCTCGACCCGTCGTATCCGGCGGAGCGGCTGGAGTACATGCTGGCCGACAGCGCGCCCGCGGCCGTGCTCACGCAGCGCTCGCTGGACGGGGTGGAGGCGCTGTTCGCGGGCGTCGAGGCGCCGGTGATCGACCTGGAGGGCGCGGAGTGGGCGGACCACCCCGTGACGAACCCGGGACGCGGCGCGCTCACACCGGCGCATCTGGCGTACGTGATCTACACCTCCGGAAGCACCGGGCGTCCCAAGGGCGTCGCCGTCCCGCACCGCGGCGTGGTAAACCACCACCGCTCGATGCGCGAAACCGTGGGGATGGAGGCGGCCGACAGGGTGCTGGCGGTCACCACGTACGCCTTCGACCCTTCGGTGCTGGAGATCTTCCTCCCCCTCCTCCACGGCGCGCGGACCATCGTGCTGCCGCGGGAGCGGAGCGGGGACCCGGCGGCGCTGGCCGACGCCGTCCGCGCGCACGCGCCCACGGTGATGCAGGCCACGCCGGTCACGTGGCGGATGCTGGTGCAGGCGGGGTGGGAAGGCGCGCCGGAGATGCGCGCGCTCTGCGGCGGCGAGGCGCTTCCGGCGGAGCTGGCGTCGGCGCTGCGGAGCCGGGTCGGCGCGCTCTGGAACGTGTACGGGCCCACGGAGACCACCATCTGGGCCACCGCCGAGCCGGTGCGTGGCGATTCCGCCGGCGCCGCCGGCGGCGGGCAGGTGCCGGTCGGGCGGCCGTTGGCGAACACGCGCCTCTATGTCCTGGACGCGGCGGGCGAGCCGGTGCCGGTGGGGGTGGCGGGCGAGCTCTACATCGGGGGCGCGGGGGTCGTGCGCGGCTACCTGGGGCGCCCGGAGCAGACGGCGGAGCGCTTCGTGGCCGACCCGTTCGGCGAGCCGGGGGCGCGGATGTACCGCACGGGCGACCTGGTGCGGTGGAGGCCGGACGGAACGATCGAGTTCCTGGGCCGCACCGACTTCCAGGTGAAGGTGCGCGGCTTCCGCATCGAGCTGGGCGAGATCGAGGCGCGGCTCGCGGAGCACCCGGGAGTGCGCGAGGCGGCGGTGATGGCGCGCGAGGATGTGCCGGGGGACGTGCGGCTGGTGGCGTACTTCGTTGGCGCGGCGGCGGATGCGGCCGCCGGCGCGGTGGACGCCGAGGCGCTCCGTGCGCACCTGTCGGCGTGCCTCCCCGCGTACATGGTCCCCGCGGCGTACGTGCGGCTGGAGACGCTTCCGCTCACGCCGACCAGGAAGGTCGATCGCAAGGCGCTTCCCGCTCCCGACGGCGAGGCGTATGCCGCGCGCGCCTTCGAAGCGCCGCTGGGCGAGGCCGAGGAGGCGCTGGCGGAGATCTGGTCCGACGTGCTGGGAGTGGAGCGGGTGAGTCGCTGGGCCCACTTCTTCGAGCAGGGCGGCCACTCGCTGCTGGCCGTACGCGTCGTGTCGCGGGTGCGGCAGGTGTTGGGGTTGGAGGTTGCGCTCGGTGAGCTGTTCACCCGGCCCGTGCTGGCCGATTTCGCGCGCGGGCTGGCGACGGCGGCGCGGTCGGAGCTGCCGCCGATCGAGCCCGCCGTGCGAGAGGGTCGCGTGCCGCTGTCGTTTGCCCAGCAGCGGCTGTGGTTCCTGGAGC
>DATAAG010000016.1:0-18689 GCA_036260235.1 Longimicrobium sp. | reverse complement strand
CGCGCCCCATGCCATGTGCACCATTGCGGGCATGGCGTGGGCGCTCCCTCGGAATGACAGGTGTTTCCGCGATTTCTCCAACAGCAACCCGCGAGGGGTTCATGCGTCGCTACATCCCGACACTTCTCCTGGCCGCGCTCGCCGCCGCGCCGGCGGGCGCGCAGCAGCGGCCGGAGATCACCGCCGCCGTGCGCCCGTACGTCACGGTGGACGCGCCGGTCGTGGCGCTCACGAACGTGCGGCTGGTGGACGGCACCGGCGCGCCGGCGCGGGACGGGCAGACGGTCGTCGTCAGCGGCGGGCGCATCCAGGCCGTGGGGCCGACCGCCCGCACCCGGCCACCGCGGGGCGCGCGCGTGCTGGACCTGCGCGGCCACACCGTCATTCCCGGGCTGGTGGGGCTGCATGAGCACACGTACCTGGGCGGCCTCCGGCGCTCCGTACAGATGAACGCCAGCGCGTACCTGTACCTGGCCCTGGGCGTCACCACGGCGATGACGGCCGGCAGCCAGCTGGCGGAGGAGGAGGCGGAGCTCAAGCGCGCGGTGGACGCGGGAGAGATGCCCGGCCCGCGCTTTCTCATCGCCGGCCCGTACTTCACCGGCGGCGCGCGGCGGACGGGCCCCTTCCGCGGCATCGACTCGCCGGAGGAGGCGCGTCGGGTGGTGGACGAGTGGGCAGGGAAGGGCGCCACCTGGTTCAAGGTGATGAGCGGGCCTCGCAACGTGCTGCGCTGGGTGATCGACGCGGCGCACGCGCGGGGGCTGCGCGTGACCGGCCACCTGTGCGCCGTCACCTTCGCGGAAGCCGCGGAGATGGGGATCGACGCGCTGCAGCACGGCTTCATCACCGCCAGCGAGTACGTGCCCGGCAAGCGGCCGGACGTCTGCCCGCCGGGGAACCAGCGCGCCCAGGCGGACGTGGACGTGGGGAGCGAGGCGGTGCAGGAGAGCATCCGCCGCCTGGCCGCGAGCGGCACGCCGGTGGTGAGCACCCTGGGCGTCTACGAAACCTTCGTCCCCGGGCGGGCGCGGCTGGACCCGCGGGCGATGGAGATGCTGGCCCCGGAGACGCGCCGCGAGGTGGAGGCGAACCACGCCAACCTGGAGCGCTCCGGCTTTACCGTGCCGGAGCGGCTGCTGGAGAAGATGATGCGCTGGGAGCGGGACTTCGTGGCGGCGGGCGGGGTGCTGGGCGCGGGATCGGACCCGTGGGGCACCGGCTACCTTCCCGGGTTCGGCAACCTGCGCAACTACGAGATGCTGGTGGAGGCCGGCTTCACCCCCGAGCAGGCGATCCAGATCCTGACGCTCAACGGCGCCCGCATCCTGGGCGAGGAGGCGCGGATCGGCTCCATCGCGCCCGGCAAGGCGGCCGACCTCGTGGTCATCCGCGGCGACCCGGTGCGCACGCCGTCGGCCATCTACGAGGTCGTCACCGTCTTCCGCGACGGGGTCGGCTACGACTCCGCGCGCCTGCGCGAGTTCGCGAAGGGCAAGGTCGGCGTCTTCTGATCCGGATTTTTTCACGCAGAGGAGCAGAGAAGCAGAGAAGCAGAGGAACGGCAGTCACTTCTCCGTTTCTCCGCCCCTCTGCTCTCTGCGTGCAGAGAAGTCGGTTGAGTTTCTGGATGCGGGATGGGATCAGCCCGAGTCGCCACCGCCGGAATCGCCGGAGCCGCCTGAGTCGCCCGGGGCACCCCAATCGCCCCCCGCGCCTCCACCAGCCCAGCCACTCGAACCACCGGCATCGTCCGAGTCGCCGTCGGCGCGGTCGTCCACGTCCGCGAAGAGCGAAAACGACGAGCCGCCGCCCCACGCCTCAGCGTACCCGCCGGCTTCGGCCGACCTGCCGAAGAGCAGGTAGGCGGCGTAGCCCGTCCATCCCGTGGCGAAGGCCAGGTAGATCGCCGGGTACCACGGCTCCGGATTCACCCCGAAGGGCCAGAGCACCAGGTGGAGGAGCACGATCGCGCCCAGCGCGAAGACGCCCGCCAGGAAGAACGTGTACCCGAACGCGAGGACCAGCGCCATCGCGAGGTACGATCCGATCCGCGCCGGCCATCCGCGCCCCCACGCGAGCAGGATCACACCCACCGGGACGATCATCATCCCCGCCCGCATGATCCTGTCGCCGAACTCTCTGTTCTCCGCCAGCAGCCCGGTCCCGTCGAGCGCCCACGTCACGGCGCTCGCGGGCGTGATCAGCCCGAACATGACCAGCGCCGCCCACAGGAACGCCAGCCCCACCAGCACCAGCACGAACCGGCGCGCCCGCCGCAGCAGGGCACGCGCGTTCCACCGCCGCCGCGGGGCGGGCCGGGTCCGGCGGATCGGCTGATCGAGCGACAGCAGCCCTGGCCGCCTTTTCTCCGCCTTCCGCAACGCCTGCGGCGTGAGCACTGAGGCGACGGTGCGCGGGGGACGCTTCAGCTTCCGTAGACGCTTGCCGCTCATGCGGTGCGCCGCTCAGCCGTCCACGGTGAAGGTCATGCTCGCGCTCCCCACGTTCCCCTCGGCCGCCTGCACCGCGTCCACGGCCAGCTGGTAGTCGCCCGGCCCGGGGAGAGCGATGGGCGCCGCGGTGTCGAAGGTGCTGGTCGCCTGGAAGGTGAGCGGCACCGTGGTGGTGAAGGCGCCGCCGATCTGGCTGACCGTCGCCGTGACCTGGAACTCCGAGGGGAGCCACGGCAGCGTCGGGTCGATCTGGCACCCGCACATCATCGTCACCCGGGCGCTCACGTCCAGGCTCCGGCCCGGGAGCGTCTGCGTGGCGGGGGCCAGGACCTGGACGATCAGCCCCGGCATCACCAGCACCACGCCCGGCTCCGCGGTGAGGTTCGCGCCCGGCGTGAGCCACATGGTCTGCCGGACGACCTGCCCGTTGGGCTGGTTGTCCGTCAGCGCCTCCGCGGCGAACTCCACCAGCGTGTGTGCATCCAGCTCCAGCGAGGCGGTGAAGCCGGCGGTGGGCTGGCCCGGCGTGGCGCTGAGCCAGAGCGTGGTCTGCGTGCCGTACTGCGGCGTGACGATCTGCTGCCGCGTGGCCCCCGCGTCGAACCCGCCCGAGAGCGTTCCCGACCCGCCCTCCGCGATCCCCTGCGCCAGCACGGTGCCGGAGCCCACGTCGGTGAGCGTGACCCGCGAGTATCCCGCGTCGGGCCCCAGGAACTTGCCTCCCTTTGCCTGTACCCGCACCAGCACGTCGGTGGACGCCATCGGTTGCTCCGTAGGTGTGGATTGTGGATGGGTGTTGCGGACCCCGAGCCCAGCGACTGAAGTCGCCGCAACGACTACGCGCTGTCCGCCTTCGCGGACAAGAGGGGGCGGCCGGCGTGCCGCGTGGATGGTTCGGAGCCCGACGCCTTCACCACGGGCCGGCGTAGGCGGCGGAGTGGGGATGCGCGCGGGCGGTCAGCCACTCGTAGCGCAGCCTCGTGATCTGGCGGACGTGCAACAGGTCGTGCGCCACCCACGACGCCAGCAGGCTGCCGGCGGTGATGCGGCCGGCGGCGGGATGCGCGTACGCGCGCTCCCAGTCGGGATCCGCCAGCGTCGCCAGCCATGCCAGCGAGCGCTCCCGCTCGCGCGCAAACCGGTCGAGCGATTCGCCCGGGTCGCGCTCCGCGTACGCGCGCGCGGCGACCCACCCCTGCGGGTCGATCCCCGGCCACGGCTCGCCCGGACGGTGCAGCGTCAGGTCCAGCCGCGTGCGGAAGTCCTCCACCTCCTCGTCCGCCAGGTGGTTGACCACCTCCAGGATCGACCACTTCTCCGGCGCGGGCTTCCATCGCGCCTGCTCCGCGCCCACGTCGCCGGCGAGGGTGCGGATGCACGTCCCCGTCGCGGCCAGCTGCCGGCGCGCGTCCTCCAGCGTCAGGTTCATGGCCGTACGGGGCGGTCGTCGCTGTCCTGGTGGTCCACGGCATCGGCGGTGTGCAGGCGGGCTGCCGCACGGTTCTGCCCGCGAAAGAGCCCACCCATGACGCAGAACGTGCGGACTCTGGCGCGCTTGCGGCCGGCGGCCAGCGTACCGCTTTGCTTGCCGGTGGCGTTCATCCCTTCGGCTTCGCGGCTTTCCAGCCGCATCGCCACGTACTCACCCAGGGGCGCGTCGGGGATCTTCTGCCACGACCGCCGCCCCGCGCGCGCGACGAAGACGTCCGCATCGGCCTCCGGCACGGCAGCCAGCGCTTGCGTCTCCGCACGGCGGAAGGCACGGTTCGCCTTCGACTTGCGCCGCGCGATCGCCTTGATCGACTGTCTGCGGGACTCTCCGTAGGTGTTGCGCCCGTCCTTCGCGTAGCTGAGCTCTTTCTTTTCCTGCGGGGTCCGGCTTCGCTTCGGCATCATTGCAACGCTGGTCGTTTCGATGGGCCCGCTGGAGGTCGATGCGCGCCCGCTGGTATCTTGTTGCCGCGGGGAGCCACTACTCATCGTCATCATCCCGGAACGGCGAGGGCTTGCGCGGGCGGGGGCCCAGCAGGCCGATGGCGGTGTGGATGTGGCGCGCGGCTTCGCGGCCGTCGCCGATGATGGACGCCACCTTCGCCGCGACCAGGCCGGACTCATCCATCGGCTCGCCTCACATCATCGTTCTGTGGATTGGGCGGTGCCGGGGAAGATGACCCACCCCAGCCCGCCGCAGCCCAGGCAGCAAGCGAGGCGCTTCTCCTCTCCCACCACCTGTTCGTAGTGCCCGACGCCGCCGCAGGTGGTGCACCGCCGCGTCCCCGCCGGCGGATCCGGGACCAGCACCGCCAGCTCGGGATCCAGCCGCGCCGCCTGCTCCAGCGCGGCATAGAGCGCAAGCGGGTCCGTTTCCGGCTCGGTGGGATGGAAGAGGGAGTCCCGGTCCATGCGCAGCACGGTGCCGTCCGGGCGCAGGGCCCAGGTAACGATGATGTCCGCCCAGATCGGAAGCGCGCCCAATTCCTCCTTGCAGACCCGCGTGGGCCATGCGCCCGGGTGCCACTCCTCGCCGGGCGCGGGGCCCAAGTCGTCGATCTGCCGCTGGATGTGCGCGGAAAGCTCAGCGGACGGCGTGCGGCTCCGCATTCGGGACCGATGGCTGAGAGGGGGACCGGGGGCTGCTATTCCTCGGGATCATCCAGGAACGGCGAGGGCTTGCGCGGGCGGGGGCCCAGCAGGCCGATGGCGGTGTGGATGTGGCGCGCGGCTTCGCGGCCGTCGTCGTCCCGGCGCAGCACGCGCTCCGCGATGCCCAGCGCGTCGCGGATGCGCTTCTGCGTGTCCTCGTTGATCTCCGCCTGGTCCAGGCCGCGGATGATGGACGCCACCCTGGACGCGAGCTGGTCGGCGTACACCGGGCTGTCGTGTACCCGGAGCGCCTCCGCGTGCGCGGTGGAGAGCTGCCGGTACAGGTCGGATGCATCCATCGTTCGCCTCCTGGTGCGCGGGCAAAGCGGCAAGCGGCGATGCGCGGCATGCGATGATCGCTACAGCCGCACGTACTCTACCTGGAAGTCCGGTCCCAGCTCCGCGCGGATGCGGTCCAGCAGCTCGGCCGCCGCGAGGTCGAAGCGTGCGCTCTCGCCGGGTGGCCATGGACTGGGGCCGGCAGGATCGTCCCGGTCCAGCGACGTGTCGTGCCACCGGGACAGCTCCTCCAGCCGCTGCCGCGTACCCGGTGTGAGCGGCAGCCGGTCCTCGATGGGACCGACGTCGAACGCCTCGCGGGCCGCATCGTTGCCGCACCACAGGCACCCTCCCCCCCACTCGAACATCAGGCGCACACGGTAGCGCGCCGCCTTGCCGGCCAGGGCTCCCGCCGCCACGTCCTCGCCCTCCGCGGCCGGACTCTGCGCGCCGGCCGGCCGGGGCTTGTACGCAACGTAGAACAGCAGCCACAACATGAACGCCTGGGAGCCCAGGACCAGTCGCGGCCATGCGCGCTGGGTGTAGACGCCGATGCCGGCGCCGTCCAGCAGCTGGAGCACCGCGGACAGGGTCGCCGCGACGATCCAGGCGAGAACGTACACGGCCATGAACAGCAGCACCGGCACCGGCACCAGCTTGTCCACCAGCCCCGCCAGGCCAGCCACGCGCAGCAGGGCCATTGCGGCGGCCGCGGGAACCACCCACACCCCCAGCCGGCGCCACACGGCGCCGCGGTCCCCCGTCACCAGGCCCAGTTCCGAGAGCGGCCCCATGACCGTGTACACCGAGAGGAGCACCAGGACGAACAGGAACACCCACACGAGGGTCTGCGTGACGAAGTCCGCGGCGGGCAGCCGGTACTTGCCAGGCACCGCACCCTCGCGGTCACCGGGGATGACTTCGCCGGGAGTATCGGTCACCCATTCATTCCTGATCTTCCAGTCTCTGCGCTGCAAGCAGATCAGGATGGTATTTGCGCAGCCAGTCTTTCGCGGCGTCCTGGATCGCACGGGCTGCAGGTGACCCTCCCCACCCGTACTCTTGGTACATCCGCACCAATTCTTTCCGAGGAGTAGTGGCGAGCCAGGCAACCACGAGCCGCGACATGTCGGCGTAGATCGTGTTCATATCCGCGAACTCGCCACCGGTCCGAGTGGGGAGGTGTCGAAGATGCTCTTCGAACACTTCCTGCTTGATGAAGATTGGACCACGGCTCATCATTGATTCTCTTCGCATGCAATGTGAATAGACCGGAAACTCACGCCTCCTTGGGCCACTCGCCGTCGAAGGCGGCGGTGCGGCGAAGGCAGCTTCGCCGCCCTGGCAATCCCCTGCATCCGGGCGTACGGGAACGACACTCAGTTCACTGGCACGTCAGCGTGCCCGCCGGACCCCTCGATCGCTCCGGGAACCGGCGGGGGAGCCGCGTTGAAGCGGAGACGCTCGCGCCGTGTGGTCAGGACGATCATGGTGGAGATCATGAGACCGACCATGGCGGCTCCTCCGGCGATCGGCACACTCAGCCCCGGGATGCCCATCCATTCGGGTTCCCCGCGCCACGCGTCCCGAAGGAGTACGTACCTGCCGAGGCCGTCAAGGATGAAGCCGGCGATCGCGACTCGCGCGAACTGCGCCCTCGCGCTCCAGTGGTAACGGCCGTCGCGAACGACGATTCCGTTGAATGCGCGCTCGAACGGGCCGGGCACGTCGACGGCACGTGTGGCTTCGTCCTCTCCCATGGCTCAGGCCTCCAGTTGAGTCTTCGGCAACCGCATTCCTGCCGCCCTCTACGGATCTGCCCAGGGATACGTTGCAGCCAGCCGCCTCACACCTCCTTCGGCCACTCGCCGTCGAAGGCCACGGTGCGGGCGAAGGCGGCCTCGCCACCCTGGAACTTCCAGGGGAAGCAGCCGATGATCAGGCGGCGGTTCTGCAGTTCGGGGGCGCTGATCTCGCCGCCCAGGTTCTCGATGTGCACGCAGTTGTGCGGGAACAGCTTGTTGTGCGTGAGTTGGTAGTCCTCGTCGGGGAACAGCTTCGCCACCGCCTCGGGCCCGCCGAACTTAGCCTCCGCCTTCGCCCGCACGCGGTCGCAGTGGCCGTGCATCCCCTTCCCAAGGAAGCGGCCGATGGGAAGGTCCATCGGGTGGTCGGTGCTCACCGCGTCCACGCCCCAGATGTGCACCTCCTTCTCCAGCAGCCACGGCACCATGTCGGGGTGCGCGCCCGGGTGCAGGTGGATGTACTTCTCCTCGTCGGCCTCGTCGCCCCACTGCGCGTAGCGGTGCCACCCCGTGTGCAGGATCACGATGTCGCCCTTCTTCACCTCCACGCGGTCCTCGATCATCTTCGGCGTGTAGACCGCCAGCTCGTCCATCTCGTCCGTCAGGTCCACGATCACCCCGGGCCCGCAGAGCCAGTTGAGCGGAATCTGGTCGATGGTGAGCCCCCGGGTCTGGAAGTGCCGCGGCGCGTCCAAGTGGGTGCCCATGTGGTTCGACGTCATGATGTACTGCGCGTTCACGCCGTGCTCCGCCTTGCGCTTGATGTACTTCACCTCGAAGGGCGGGTAGTACGGCCAGAAGGGCGCCTGCTCGTTCAGCGGCTGCGACAGGTCGTAGATCTTCATCGGGCTCCGCGAAAGGATTGAGGTTCTGGATCGTACTCCGCCCCGCCGCCCGGCGGGTGCATCACTTTCCTTCTGAACGCATCATCATCGCCGTTCTCGCCCGCGCTGTCATCCTGAGCGAGCGCCACCCCGCGGCCTCGTCACGCGTCGATGGCTGCGCGAGACCGAAGGCTTTGGCGGCGTAGCCCAGGGTCCCGCCCGCGCAGAGTAGTTCTCCCCCTCTCCGCGAGGAACGAGCGGGGAGGGGCCCCACGGGCGAGATCGTGCACTTCCGCTACCAGATTCTTCGGTCGGCGCGCATGCGCCCCGCAACAGGAAAGTCAGCGCGGCGCCTCCTCAGAATGACAGCACGGGCGGGGGAAAGACAATCCCACCCCATTCGCATGGCGCTCGCCCTCATCCCTCCGGAAGCGCGGGGGCAAGGCGCGCGTCCGCTGCCGGGGCGGGCCGCATCAGCGCGTAGTAGGTCACGAACGACACGAGCGTGGCGCTGAACCACGCGCCGTCGAACAGGAACCGGAGCGAAGGGATCACCAGCCCCAGCAGCGCCACCAGCACGCCGGCGGCGAGCGCGACGATCGCGCGGGGATTGACGCCATTTGCGTACCGGTAGATCCCATGCTCGTCGTACAGCCCGCGCACGTCCAGCCGCCCGCGGTGCACCAGCGTGTAGTCCGCCAGGATCACGCCGCCCACCGCGCCCAGCAGCCCGCTGTACGTCAGCAGCCATCCCTGGTACAGATCCAGCAGCTTCCAGGGAAAGATCAGCAGCCCGATGACCGCCGCGATCACCCCGCCGGCGCGGAAGGTGATGCGCCGCGGCGCCAGGTTCGACAGGGTGAAGGCGGGGGAGACGATGTTGGCGGCGATGTTCGTCGTCAACGTGGCGACCACGATCACCACCATGGAGACGATCCCCAGCCACGCGCTCCCGTTCTCGCGCGTCAGCCGGGCCACCAGCTCCACCGGATTCCAGATCGCCTCGCCGTAGACGATGACGGTGGCGCTGGTCACCGCGATGCCGATGAAGGCGAAGAGCGGCATCGTCGTCAGCAGCCCCAGCGCCTGGCCCACCGTCTGGTCGCGCTGGCTGCGGGCGTAGCGGGTGAAGTCGCTGATGTTGAGCGAGAGGGTGGCCCAGTAGCCCACCATCGCCGTCACCCAGGGGAGGAAGACGCCCAGCGTGAAGTTGTTCCCCGGTCCCGTCTCGCCCCCCAGCCGCTCCGCGCCGCCCAGCATCCGCCCGAAGCCGCCGGACGCGTCCGCGCCCCACCAGAGCAGTGCCAGCCCCGCCGCGATCAGCAGGGGCGCGGCGAGCGTCTCCAGCCACTTGATCCCCTCCGTCCCCTTCCAGACGAAGTAGAGGTTCATCGCCCAGAAGATCAGGAAGGCCAGGTACTGCGGCAGGCCGTGGCCCATGAACGTCCATCCGCCGCCGATCTGCGCCCAGCCGGGCCACATCGTGCTGAGGATGACGTCGATCGCCATCCCTCCCACCCAGGTCTGGATGCCGAACCACCCGCACGCCACCACGGCGCGCAGCACCGCCGGCACGTGCGCCCCCCGCGTGCCGAACGAGGCGCGGGCGTAGACGGGGAAGGGGATGCCGTAGCGCGTCCCCGCGTGGGCGTTGATGACCAGCGGGATCCAGACGATGGCGTTGCCCAGCAGCACGGCCAGCAGCGACATCCGCCAGCTCAGGCCGGCCTGGATCATCCCCGCGGCCAGCATGTAGCTGGGGATGCACACGCTCATCCCCACCCACAGCGACGCGATGTGCCACAGGTTCCAGGTGCGCTTCTCCGGCGGCGTGGGCGCCAGGTCCGCGTTCAGCAGCGGGCCGGGCGGGAGGTCCAGGGTGGGATCGGTCATGGGCGGGATGATGGTGGTCCGGAGTGCGCGACGGGCGTCCGGCTGCGTCCGCCGGGGGGCCCCTCCCCCGACCCCTCCCCTCGCAAACTGTGTGAGGAGAGGGGAGAATTCGATCGCGCTCCGGCAGGTGCTCGAGTTTCCTTCAGGAGCGTCATTCCGAGGGAGCGCCCGCCCGATTCCTCGCCCGTGCGGGTAGCGTGTCGTCGTGCCGGGACACCGAACGTCCTCAGCCCTGAGGATTGGGGGCGCCGAACCAGGGGCGGTCGCGGCTGATCCTCTGGTATCGCCCGGCGGCTTTCACATACCGGCCGAAGCACGCTCCGCTCTGGTCGGCCCGCATCCACCCTCGCCCCCGCAGCCGCAGGGTGATGGTGCACTCGGCGTCGCTCCTATCCGGCACGAACGACGCGGTCTCACCCCTCACCGTCGCGGAGCCGGTCCCCTCGCTGGTGTCGGCCATGCTGCCCCCCGCGGTGCCGTACGTGTAGGCGCCCGCGAACTCCACCCGCAGCGTGTGCTCGTTCACCGCCCAGAGCTTCAGCTCTCCCTGATAGGGGTGTTCGAGCATGACCCACGTACCGTTGAAGCGGCTCGCGCTCAGCGGCTGGAGACCACGCCCGCGTGCCGGCGCACACGAGACCGCGGCCAGCGCGCAGGCCACGGCCAGGGCGCGCACCCCGGGCGCGTTCGCGGCGATCTTCATCACCTATTCCCCTGAGTGTGCCGCCCGCGCGAACGCACGCGGCAGGACGCGGCGCACCAGCACGCCGGCGAGGTGGCGGCGGTATGCGGGACTGGCGTGGATGTCGCCCGGCGGGTCGATGTCGCGCTGCGATGCGGCGTCCGCGGCGGCGCGGATGGCCTCCTCCGTCGGCGCCTGGCCGACGAGCGCGGCGGCGGCTTCGTTCGCCAGCATCGGCGCGTCGCCCACGCCAAGGAAGGCGAGGCGCGCGGCGGTGCAGCGGCCGTCTCCGTCCACCTCCACCGCCGCGGCCAGCCCCGCCAGCGCATAGTCCCCGTGGCGGCGCGACACCTCGTCGAACGCCCAGCCGGTGCGCGGGGCGGCTACGGGGATCTCCGCCTCCGCCAGCATCTCCTCCGCCTCCAGCGCCGTCCCGAACAGCCCGGTGTAGAACTCCGCCGCGGGGACGACGCGCGTCCCGTTCGGCCCGCGCAGGTGAAAGCGCGCATCCAGCGCCAGCATCACCGCGCCGATCTCCCCCGCGGGGTCCGCGTGCGCGATGCTGCCGCCCACGGTGCCGCGGTTGCGGATCTGCGCGTGGGCCACGTACGGCAGCGTCTCGCCCAGCAGCGGCGCCCGCGCGGCCACCAGCGGGCTGCGCTCCGCCGCCGCCTGCCGGACCATCGCGCCGAGCCGCAGTGCGCCGTCCGCCTCCTCCATCCCGTCCAGCCCCGCGACGCGGTTCAGGTCGATGAGCACGGCCGGCTGCGCCAGGCGAAAGTTCATCGCCGGCACCAGGCTCTGCCCGCCGGCAAGGAGCTTGGCGTCGTAGCCGTGCTCCGCCAGCAGCGCCAGCGCCTCATCCACCGAGGCAGGACGGTGGTACTCGAACGGGGCGGGCTTCATCCGCGAGTTCGTTGGTGTGTCGGTGCGTTCCGGCCGCGGCCGCGCCTGCCGCCGAAGGTCATCCACAGACCGGCGCCCCCGAGAATCGCTACCGCTCCCAGATAGGTTGCGTGCTCCTGCCACGTGAGCGGCGGGCCGAATGGGTCTCCATCGTCCGCCAGCCTGGTTCCGGTGGGATCGGCAAGCGCCATCAACTCCACGACGAGCATGAGGGCTGCCAGGAGAAGAAGCAGCGACCCGGCCATCCTTCGCATGCTCACGATCCCGCCGGTCCGGCCTTCAGACGCGACTCCAGCTCCTTGTTGAGCGCGTCCAGGCCCTGCTTGGTCAGCATCTTCGCCACCTGGTCCAGCAGCCGCTGCCCGACCCCCGCCACCTTGCCGCCCACGGAGAGGTCCGCGTGGTAGCGCATCCGTGTGCCGCCATCCACCTCGTCCAGGTTGACGGTGGCGGTGCCGCGCGTGAAGCCGAGCGCGCCCTTGCTGTCCACCTGCATCACGTAGCTGGCGGGCGGCACCTGGTCGCGCAGCGTCACGTTGAGCGACCACTCCGCCGCCGTCACCGGCCCCACGCCGATGCGGATGACTCCCTCGTACGTGCCGTCGCCGGTCAGGTGCAGCTTGCGCGCGCCGGGCATGGCCTTGGCCAGCACCTCGGGGTCCTGCAGCAGGTCCCACACGGTCTGGCGCGGGCCGGGGAAGGTGTGCTCGCCGTCGACGATCATGAGTGCGTGAGTGCGTGAGTGCGAAAGTGCCGAGATTCGTCTGCGCCCGCGGGGCCCCACCCGCTCGCTCAGGCTCGTACCCTCTCCCGCGAGCGGGAGAGGGGATAAACTTCGGACTGACTTCGGCGCGTTCCGCCGCCGTAATGCCCTCGTGCGCTATGACTCCGCCGTCCTGCACAGAGCTGGGGTGTACACCCTCTCCCACGCAGTTTGTGGGAGAGGGTGGCGAGCCTAGGCGAGCCGGGTGAGGGCCCCCGCGGGCTCCGCCGCCCGCAGCAGCTCCCACAGCCGGTTGGGGCTCAGCGGGATCTCGCGGATCTCCAGCGCCAGGTGCGGCAGCGCGTCCTCGATCGCCTGCGCGAAGGCGGCGCCGGTGGGAATGCACCCCGCCTCGCCCACGCCCTTGAGCCCCAGCGGATTCAGCGGCGCCGCCGTCTCGCGGTGCGCCATCTCCACCCGCGGCACGTCCATCGCCGTCGGCAGCAGGTAGTCCATGAAGGACGCGTTCTGCAGCTGCCCGCTCTCGTCGTACACCAGCTGCTCGTAGAACGCGTTCCCGATGCCGTGCGCCACCCCGCCCTGCACCTGCCCCGCCACGATCACCGGGTTGATCAGCTTGCCGCAGTCGTGGACGACGACGTAGCGCAGGACCTTCACCATCGCCGTCTCCGGATCCACCTCCACCACCATCGCGTGCACGCCGCTGGCCGTGCTGCCGTGGTCCGGGCCGAAGTACGCCGTGGCCTCCAGCCCCGGCTCCGTCCCCGGCACCACCGCGCCGCGCAGCGGGTTCGCCTCGCCCGCCAGCCTGCCGAACGCCATCGACCGGGACGTGTCGCCGCGGACGCGGACGGTGCCGTCCGCCAGCTCCACCTCGTCGGGCGAGACGCCCAGGACCCGCGCGCCCGTCTCGATCACCTTCTTCCGCACCGCCAGCGCCGCCTCGTGGCAGGCGCTCCCCGCCACCACCGCGCCGCGGCTGGCGAAGGTTCCCGTCCCCCAGCCGAACTCGCGGGTGTCGCCGGTCACCACGTGCACGCGGTCGACATCGACGTCCAGCACCTCCGCCACGATCTGCGCGAACGCGGTGTAGTGCCCCTGCCCCTGCGTCCCCAGCCCCGTGGCCACGCGCACCTGGCCGCTGGGCTCGATGGTCACCCGCGCGCCCTCGTACGGGCCGATCCCCGTCCCCTCCACGTAGGAGACCACGCCCATCCCTATGTGCCGGCCCTCCTCCCGCGCCCGCCGCTGTTCCGTGCGAAAGGTGTCGCGGCCCACGATGTCCAGCGCGGCCTCCAGCGCCGGCGCGTAGTTGCCGCTGTCGTAGTAGAGCGGGGCGAAGTCCTGGAAGAGGATCTGGAAGGTGTGCGGAAAGACGTCCTTGCGCAGGTAGTTGCGGCGGCGGATCTCGTCCGGCGCCAGCCCCAGCTCCTTCGCGGCGATGTCCAGCAGCCGCTCCATCACGAACACGCCGTGCTGCCGCCCCGCGCCCCGCACCGGCGTCACCGTCGTCCGGTTGGTGAAGACCGCGCGGAACTCGCTGTGGTACGCCGGCACGTCGTACGGGCCCAGCAGCGTGCACTGGCTGTTGATGGGGACGGTGAGGCCGTAGGGGTCGTACGCGCCCGTGTCGTGGAAGAAGAAGTCGCGGATGCCCAGGATCTTCCCGTCCGCGGCGAAGGCGGCCTCCGCGTCGTGGATCTGCGAGCGCTCCTGCGTGGTGGCGAAGAAGTTCTCCTGCCGGTCCTCCGTCCACTTCACCGGCCGGCCCAGGCGGATGGCCACCCAGGGGACCAGCACCTCCTCCGGGTAGAACATCATGATCTTGGGCCCGAACCCGCCGCCCACGAACGGCGCCACCACGCGCACCTGGCTCTCCAGCAGCCCCAGCATCCGCGCCAGCCCGTTGCGAATGGGGATGGGCGCCTGCGTGGTGTCCCACACCGTCAGCTCCTGCGCCCGCGCGTCCCAGCGCGCGGCCACGCAGCGGTTCTCCATGGCCGCCGCCGCGCCCCGGTCGTAGTGGAAGCGGCGGTTGATGACGAGCGCCGCGCCCTCCCTGGCCGCGTCGTAGTCCTCGTGCCGCTGCACCACGTGGGCGGCCAGGTTGGTGCCCAGCTGGGGGTGGATGACGGGCGCGTCCGGCGCCAGCGCCGCCTCCAGGTCCACCACCGGCTCCAGCGGCTCGTAGTCCACGACGACGTCCGCCAGCGCGTCCTCCGCCAGGTAGCGGCTCTCGGCGATGACCATCGCCACCGGCTCGCCCACGTGGCGCACGCGGTCCTTTGCCAGCGGCACCTGCGACGCCTGGTTGAAGACGATCCCCTCGATGGGCGGCGGCGGGACGAGGAGCGGACCCGGCTGCCAGTAGTCGCCCAGGTCGGCCGCGGTGAGGACGGCCACCACGCCTGGGCGCCCCAGGGCGGCGGAGGCGTCGATGCCGTTGATGAGCGCGTGCGCGTGGTCGCTGCGCACGAACGCCGCGTGCAGCATTCCCTCCAGCTGCACGTCGTCCACGAACAGCGCCTGCCCCGTCAGGAGCCGGCGGTCCTCGTTCCGCGGTGGCGACGTGCCGACGTAGGATCTCACGGCAGGAGTGCGTTAGTGCGTGAGTGCGTTAGTGCGTGAGTGCGTGAGTGCGTGAGTGCGTGAGTGCGTGAGTGCGAAAGTGCGAAAGTGCGAAAGTGCGAAAGTGCGAAAGTGTCCGGCCCGGCGCCGCGGCGATTGAAATCGCGGCTGTGACAACGTGATATCCGTTTGCGCGGAGCGCCCGTGGGGGTGAAGCCCCGCCGGGCGAGCTCCGCGAGCCAGGGCGGGGCTTATGGCCGTTCCAGCCGCGGGCTTTAGCCCGCTGGGCCGGGGCGGCGCCGCATCCGCCGTCAGCTCCCCAGCACCTGCTCCGCGGGCACCGGCGCGTCGCCGCCCTGGCCCCCGCCCATCCGCTCCGCGGCCAGCCGCACCGCCTCCACGATGTTCTGGTAGCCCGTGCACCGGCACAGGTTGCCGGAAAGCGCCTCGCGGATCTCCGCCTCGTCCGGCGACGGGTTGTCGCGCAGGAACGGCACCATCGACAACAGGATCCCGGGCGTGCAGAAGCCGCACTGCAGCCCGTGCGCGTCCCGGAAGGCCTCCTGCAGCGGATGCAGCTCCGTCCCCTGCGCCAGCCCCTCCACCGTCACCACCTCCGCGCCGTCCGCCTGCACCGCGAAGAGCAGGCACGACCGCACCGCCTCGCCGTCCAGCAGCACCGTGCAGGCGCCGCAGACGCCGTGCTCGCACCCCACGTGGGTGCCAGTGAGCCCCAGCTCGTGGCGGATGAAGTCGCTCAGCAGCAGGCGCGGCTCCACCGCGCGCCGCTGCGGGACGCCGTTCACGGAAAGGGAAACTTCCACGGGCTGCGCCAAAGGGGTGCCGCTCCCGCCGGGGTGGGTCGATGCGAATCCCGCGCGGCGGCCGCGGATGGGCGGTGCGGCCGCGTGCGCGGGCAGGGATGAGGCTGCGGAGAAACAGATAGGTTCCCCGCGGCGGCATGGCAAGTAGCGGCGCCGGCCGATGGGGAGGGATGCCGGATTTTCGGCCTGTATGCAGGTAAGAAAGGGGGCGGCGGCAGCCGGAAGCCGCCGCCACCACCTGTTTCCGCGCAAGCGCGGCCGCGGGTCAGGCCCGGAAGCGGTTGAGCTGGCGGATGATCTCGTTGCGGCACACGGCGCAGAACGGCTTGCCCAGCGTGCGCATCTTGCAGTCGAACTCCGGGCGGAACAGCCCGCAGTGAAAGTACCTCGACCCCTCGAACAGCCCCACCGTCCCGGGAGGCACCGGGCTGGGCTGCGGGTCGCAGCGCCGGCAGTCGGCGTTGCGGGTGGTGGGGATGGCGGTGCCCGGCGTGATGACGTTCCGCCACTTGACGCGGGCGGGGTTCTTCTCCTTCGTGGCGTTCACCTCCCGCGGCTCGCCGCCGCCGTAGGTGTCGTGCCCCGTCTCGCCGGAGTCGCACCCCGCCAGCGTGGAATACTCGTCCGCCAGCTTGAAGAAGGTGTGCCCCATCTCGTGGATGCCGATCTCGAACGCGTGCTCCGCCACCGAGAACACCGCCACTCCGCCCCCCGAGCCGCCGTAGACGGTGGAGTTCACGATCACCATCCCCACGTGGTTGCGCGGTACCTGCCGGCGCGCCGTGCGCAGCGCCGTCTCCTGCTTCACCACCAGCAGCCGCTGGGTGCCGAAGCCGCAGAACGACGCGTCGAAGAAGGTGCGCGGCCTGGCTCCGCTCCCCCCGCACGCCGCCGGCTCGTCCGCGCCGCTCTCGCGCGACGCGACGTCGATGCGGAAGACGTTGATCGCCCCGGACATCAGGTCGAACGGAGGCGTCGAGAGCAGGTGGTCCACGAAGTCCCGGCAGTGGGTGTGGTACGCGCCCAGCTCCGCCTCGGTGTAGCCGTCGCCCATCAGGGCCAGGTTCCACCGCCGCCTGTCGGAGCCGTTGTCCACGATGCGCGTGGTGGACAGCACGCGGCCGTCGGAGGTGCTCATGGCTCGTCTCCCTCGCCGTCCGGCCCCGGCTCGTCGTCCAGGTCGTCGTCTTCGGGGACGTCGGACAGACGGAAGGTCACCTCGCTCGCGTCCATCGCCGCTCCCAGGCTGGCGCCGGCCGCCACCAGTGCGCCGAACTCCGCATCCGGCAGGTCGGGGACCAGCACCTCGAACACCCCCGACGGCTGCGGGTCCTCCACGCGCCCGATGGCCTCCGGTGAGAAGACCTCGTGGCTGGTGGGGATGCGGTCGTCCAGCGCGCGGGCCAGCAGCGGCCGCTGGTGGGCGTCGCGCAGCTCGAAGACCAGGTGTGCCGCGCCGATGTCCGCCGCGCCCGCGTCCGCCGCGCCCACGTCCGCCGCGGGTGCCTCGTCCGCTTCCGGGAGCACCATCTCCACGGTCTGCCGCGACACCAGCTCCGGGACGCCGTCCCGGTAGCGGAACATCAGCCGCACCACGCGCTCCGGCTGTCCTCCCTCTCCCACTTCGCTCATCTTGTTCTCCCTGACGGGGTGGAGGTGCACGCCTGCACCGGGCAGGTGCAACCATGCTTCGCCCGGCGGGCCAGGTCAATGCTGATCGTCGCGGAAGGATCGGACGGTCCGCCGGCCCAGTCTCTCGCGCGCACGCGGCCGTTCCGCGTAAGTTGCCGCGCCGGACGCCGGTCCCTGGCCTGGAACGACGACAATGCCAACGACGCCGCCCAAAGCCGTTCTCTTCGACGCCGGCAACACGCTGGTGTGGCTGGACCATCCCTGCATGGTGCAGGTGCTGCGCGAGCACGGGGTGGAGACGAGCGTGGGGGAGATCATGGACGCGGAGTACCGGTTCAAGCTGCTGATGGATGCCACCGCCCGCGAGAAGGGCGAGGAGCGGGCGCGCGGCAGCCGGTACTTCGCGGAGATCTTCCGGCTGCTGGGGGTGCCGGAGGCGGTGTGGGCCTCGGTGGCGCAGCGCCTGTTCGCCCGCCACGAGGTGAAGCACCTGTGGAGCAGCGTCCGCGAGCGCACCACGGAGACGCTGGACGAGCTGCGCCGGCGAGGCTACCGGCTGGGCGTGATCTCCAACGCCGACGGCAGGGTGGAGTCGCTGCTGGAGGCGGTGGGGCTGCGGCCGCACTTCGAGCTGGTGATCGACTCCGGCGCGGTGGGGATCGACAAGCCGGACCCGCGCATCTTCCGGATGGCGGCCGAGCGGATGGGGGTGCAGCCGCACGAGGCCGTGTACGTGGGCGACATCTACGAGATCGACGTGCAGGGCGCCCGCGCCGCCGGCATGCGCGCCATCCTCATCGACCCGCGCAACCGCTGGGGCCACCTGGACTGCGACCGCATCGCCGCCCTCCACGACCTGCTGGACGTGCTCCCGGAGGCGGCGTAGATCGCGAAAGAAGATCTCGCGCAAAGACGCAGAGCCGCGGAGGAAAGCATCCTCCGCGGCTCTGCGCATCTGCGCGAGACTTTCTGCCGCTGCCGACGCACGATCGAAAAAAACGCTGATCGGGACTACAGCGCTGCGCCCGCGGATACCCAGTCCTCGATGGCGACCGTGCCCAGGACGCGCTTCACAACCTGATCCTCACCCACCCGGATCACCTGGCCCGACTGGATGCTGCGTCGAAGCACCAGCAACTGCGGCACGTCCGCGTCGCCCGGGAGGTCGCGCCAGATGTACTTCGTGGCGCCGTCGCCGATCCAGTTGCTCCCCGACGCCACCTCGTCGAACTCGCCGAACCTTGCCAGGAACGCCAGCCCGTCCGCCGGGCGCCAGTCCAGCGCCACCCCGACGGCGCGAAAGCGCATGCCGCGCGCCCGTGCCTGCGCCTGAACCTTCAGCTTGGCGGATTCCACCACGTCGGGAAAGCCGGGCACGTTGTGCGCGTTGCAGAAGCTGGCGCCGATGAACACCAGGACGATCTCGTCCCCGGCCTCGATGGAACCCGCCGGC
>DATAAG010000015.1:0-5161 GCA_036260235.1 Longimicrobium sp. | reverse complement strand
GGAAAGCGAGCTCTTCGGCCACGAGAAGGGCGCCTTCACCGGCGCGGACCGCGCCCGCGAGGGGCTGTTCGAGCAGGCGGACGGCGGCACCCTCTTCCTGGACGAGCTGGGCGAGCTGTCGCTCCCCCTGCAGGTCAAGCTGCTGCGCGTGCTGCAGGAGCGCAGGATCCGCCGCGTGGGCGGCAGCGGGGAGCGGGCCGTGGACGTCCGCGTGCTCGCCGCCACCGCGCGGGACCTCGTCGACGAGGTGCGCGAAGGCCGGTTCCGCGAGGACCTGTTCTATCGCATCAACGTGGTGCAGATCCACGTTCCCCCGCTGCGCACCCGCCCGGAGGACATCCCCCTCCTGGCCGAGCACTTCCTGCGGCTCCACGCCAGCCGCCTGGGGGTGGAAGCGCCGGGTCTTCCCCGCGACCTGGTGCCGGTGCTGGCCCAATACGGGTGGCCGGGGAACGTGCGCGAGCTGGAGAACGTGATCGAGCGCGCGCTGGTGCTCTCCGGCGGGCGCATCGGTATCGATCACCTGCCGCCACACGTGCGCACGGGCCGCCATCCCTTCGAGCTGCCGGACGCCGACGGCGACCTTTCCGTCAAGCGCCGCCTTCCCGCGCTGGAGAAGACGCTGATCGCGCGGGCGCTGGAGCGGTGCAGGGGCAACCGGACCAGGGCGGCCGAGCTGCTGGACCTTTCCGTCCGCGCCCTCTCCTACAAGATCCGCGACTACGGCCTGGAGTAGACAAGTGCGTGAGTGCGTGAGTGCGTGAGTGAACAACGGTCGGCGTCCCACTAACGCACTAACGCACTAACGCACTAACGCACTCACGCACTAACGCACTTCCTTTTGGGCGTGTCCCTCCGCTGCGCTCCGGGTCGGGCTGCGCGCGCCGTAGGCAACGATACGACTGTTGCCAACGGCGCCGAGCCCCCGGCGCGTCCGGCCCTGGTGCGATCCCGCAACTCCGCAGTGCGCCGGGTTCTCGGCCCTGCGGGCGCGCATCCCTCACGCAACGGCGAGGTTACAGGGTACAGGTTACAGGTTACAGGTTACAGGTTACAGGTTACAGGTTACAGGTTGCGGGTTGCAGCGGTCCTCGAACCTGCTGAGCGGGCGTGGTTCTCCCTCTCCCGCGTAGCGGGGGAGGGGCCCTCGCGGACGCAGTGAGGGGTTCGCCGAAGCGCCTGGAGCCCCGCGGCAACCCACCTCCCCCAGGGGTTTTTGGGGGAGGTGGGCGAGTGGTGCTCGCCCGGAGGGGGCGCGCGCGGAAGCGTCCGAAGCCGTCCCGCTATTCCCTATTCCCTATTCCCTGTCCCCTGTCCCCTGTCCCCTGTCCCCTGTCTGTCCCCAAACACTCGTTCGCATGCTGGCGGCTCGCGGTTTGACCCGCGGGCCCTCCCGAACGCACCCTGCCGCTCGATCCTCCGGGGCCGTCGCGTGCCCCGGACCACGGGGACGGGCGGACGGGAGGGGGCGCGATGGGACGGATGGGAAGGGGCGGGTTCAGCCTGCTGGAGGTGATGACGGCGATCGCGGTCTTCGGCCTGATGGCGGCCATCGCCATCCCGCGCTGGGAGGCGCTGCTGGCCCACATCCGCACCCGCGGCGCCGCCAGCCGCGTGGCCGCGGACCTGGCTTACACCCGCCACGCCGCCGCGCGCTGGGGGCGCACCGCGCGGCTGCAGATCGAGCCCTCGCGCGACTGCCCCGCGCCCCGCGGCGGCGTGGGCGGGCACCGCTACCGCATCCTCGTGGGCGACAGCGTGATCGCCCGGGTGGACCTGCGCGTCGACGCCGGGCGCGTGTGCCTGGTCTCCAACCAGTCCGGCCGGGTGGTCTTCCACTCCAGCGGCGTGCTGGCCGGCTTCAACAACCGCACCCTCTCCGTCCGCCAGGGCCCCTACGCCGCCGACCTGGTGGTCGTCTCCGCCGTCGGCCGCGTTCGACGCAGATTCTGATACGCCGCGGCCGCGGCAGCTGCTACGCATCTGCAACGGAAGCAGAAAGCCGGAAAAGAGTTCCGGGTTGGAAAGAAGTGAAGGCGGGGGAGTGGGGCAAGATGGCGTAAACGCTTGCGTTTCAAGGGGTCAGCGCCCGGCACGGAACTTGGTTCCGGGAGCCCCCCATGACCCGTACGCACACTGAACGAACCCGGCGCCGGGGCGGCTTTACGCTCACCGAGCTGATGATGGTCGTCATCATCATCGGCCTGATGGCCGCCATGGCCGGCCCCCGCATGATGCGCTGGGTGCAGACCATCGGCCAGCGCGGCGCGACCAACCAGCTGGCCGGCGACCTGGCCATGGCGCGCATCCAGGCCGTCCGGCAGGGCGCCACCGTCAGCTTTCGCATCGACGACGCGGACACCTACCGGGTGACCGTGGACGACGCCAACGGCAACGTGGTGCGCACCCTTCGCACGGTGAACCTGCAGCAGGTCTACCGCGGCGCCACGCTGGACCCCGCGTCGGGGCGCATCGCCTTCGACTCCCGCGGGGTGGTGCGGCCGAACCCGGTGAGCACGGTCAGCCAGATCGTCCTGACGCGCGGCTACGTCCGCAAGCGCGTGAACATCAGCGGAGTAGGGAGGATCGAAGTTGCCGACTACTGATCCCGAGCGGCGCACCGGGCGCGAGGGCTTCACCCTCGTGGAGGTGCTGGTCGCCATGGTCATCCTGGCCATCGGCCTGCTGGCGCTGGAGGCCATGGGCATCGGCGCGGCGCGCGCCGTGGCCCGGGCGGACCTGCAGAGCGAGTACACCGCGCTGGCCACCGACCGCATGGAGCGGGCGCTGTCGCTCATCCGCCAGAACCAGGCGGTGGCCGGGCTGGACACGGTGATGGACGGCGCCACCCTCACCACCTCGGTGGTGCAGGCCGCCGCGGGCACCCGGCAGTCGTTCACCGTGACGGTGACGGTGACGCCCACGAGCAGCGCGACCCGGCGCGTGACCCTTACCCCCGTGACCGTGGTGGGCCGTGCCATACGCTGACCTTCGCCGCAGGGGCGGCTTTACGCTGGTGGAGCTGCTGGTGGCCCTGGTGATCGCCGGGTTCATCATGGCCACCGTCTTCCAGATCCTCACCGGCCAGTCGCGCGTGGTGGCGGTGCAGGGGGCGCGCGAAGAGACGCAGCAGAACGTCCGCGGCGCCCTGGAGATCGTCTCCAGCGAGCTGCGCGCCGGCATCCCGCAGGGGATCCTGGCCGCCAACGCCCAGTCCATCACCTTCATGCAGCCCCGCGCCTGGGGGCTGGTGTGCGGCTCGCCGGCGGCCAACACCGTGGACGCCATCTTTCCCAGCACGCAGGCGCTGGACGCGTTCACCGCCAGCTCCACCTCGGGGGTGGCCATCAACATCGGCAGCACCGGCGCGCCCAACTGGCAGCCCCGCACCCTGGCCACCTGGGCCGCCGTCACGGGGGTGCAGCAGCTGGGCGCGGGCGAGGCCGGGCAGTGCGCGGCGCCCTCCATGGGCTCCAGCGGCGCCGTGGTCACCGCGCGGATCACCGCGCAGGGGATCGAGGCGTGGGCGGCGCAGCGCCGCGAGATCGTGCTCTACTCCCTGACCCACTACGACGTCGACAAGGTGGGCGACGAGTGGTGGCTGCGCCGCAGCAACGGGTGGAACGGCGCCTTCACGCAGCAGCCGCTGGCCGGCCCCCTGGCGGAGGCCGGCGGCGCCGCGGACCTGGCCTTCACCTACTACACCGCCCCGCCCCCGGCGGCGCCGGTGGCGGCGCCCGGCACCAACGCCGCCCAGCTGGCCGCCGTGCGCAGCGTGGGAATCCGCCTGACGACGCAGAGCCAGCAGGCCATCAACGGCCGCCGGCAGCAGGACGCCGGCTCCGTCACCGTGACCCTGCGCAACGCACCCCAGTGAGCAACCCAACCGAGGACGGCCGGATGAACGAGACGACCGCGCGCTGGCGCGACCGCCGCGGCGTGGCCCTGCCGCTGGCGCTGGTGGGGCTGGTGGCGGTGTCGCTGCTGGTGACCACCGCGCTGCTCACCAGCAGCACCGAGACGGCCATCAGCGCCGCGCAGGCCAGCTCCGCCCGCCTGCTGTACGACGCCGAGGGCGGGCTGCAGGAGTACCTGCGCCAGACCGCCGTGGCCCAGGGGGGGCTCACCCCCGGCCAGACGACGGTCACGCTGCGGCCCAACAACCAGACCGTGCGCCTGACCACGGCGCTGCTCACCAGCTTCAACAACGCCGCGGGCGACAGCGTCTTCCGCACGGCCAGCATCCTGGCGGAGCCGCTGACCGGCGCCAACGGACAGGTCTCCGGGCGCGCCATCCTGGCCATGGTCACGCAGAACGGCCGCTTCAACACCATGGCGCTCAACGTGGACGAGGGCGCGGTGGTGGGGTCGGACCTGGAGGTGGGCGGCAGCTCCAAGGTCATCGACAACTCCACCATCTGCTCCGACACGGTGGGCGCCGGCGCGGTGCGGCACGCCCACGGCACCGACGTGGACGAGAGCGGCAGCGGCAAGATCCAGGGCGAGGTGCGCGAGAGCCAGAACGCCGGGCAGGCGTTCATCGAGGAGATCCTGGGCAAGGGCAAGGACCTGTACGCCTTCGCCGCCCTGGCCGAGATCAAGTTCGGCACCAAGTTCAGCGCGGATCCCTTCCCCACCAGCGCCAAGGCCAAGTGGGACGCCACCGACGTGAAGATGCGCTGGGGGTGTCCCACGCAAATGGGGATCACCTGCACCGACAGCGCCTCCACCCAGTTCTACCCGATCATCGCCATCGACGCCGAGGGCGGCACGGTGGACCTGCAGGGCGACCACGGGCAGGGGATCCTGATCGTGGTGAACGGCAGCCTCAAGATCAGCGGCAACTTCCTCTTCAAGGGGATCATGCTGATCGAGGGGTACATCGACATGACGGGCACGGGCGGCAAGACGGGCTCCAAGATCGAGGGCTCGGTGATCGCCTTCGGGCAGAACACCAACCAGCGCAGCCGCGTGGACGAGAGCCAGAGCAGCGGCAATGCCGTGATCGCGTACAACCGCTGCGAGGTCAAAGCCGCGCAGGAGGCGTTCAACCGCCGCGCGCGCAACAACCCCACGTACAGCGCGCCCAGCACTACGTTTGCGTGGTTCGAAGTGGTGCGGTAATGTGGTCGTGCGCGCGGCCGTTCTTGACGGCCGCGCG
>DATAAG010000014.1:0-18797 GCA_036260235.1 Longimicrobium sp. | reverse complement strand
GTTTTTGGGGGAGGTGGGCGAGTCATGCGAGCCCGGAGGGGGCGCGGCGGCTCGCACCGGACCTTTCCATTCAGGGAGGCGCCCCCCCGAACCTTGCCGCCCGCTCACGAGCATGCGCGCCGACCGAAGAATCTGTACGCTGGGCGGCAGGATCTCGCGGCCACGCTGAGTTCCCCGGACGATGTCCGGGTCGGGTTCGGCGCCGGGGGGAGGGAGATTCTTCGGTCGCGCCACAGGCTCCGTGCTCATCCGTCGGTACGGCGCGGGCGCTCTATGAATGGAAAGGCCCACGCGACCTGCTCGGAACTGTGGCAGGCTCCGCGCGAGCGCCCCCTCCGCTCGCTCAGGCTCGCACCTCCCCCAAAAACCCCTGGGGGAGGTTGAACTGCTATTTCGTCCTACAGGGTCAGCGCAGCCAGCGGGTGACTCAGAATGACAGGTGTTTTTCCGGATCTGGTATCAGGAAGACGATCGGCGTGGCGAGGTTTCGCCCGACCCTCTCGGGACGACGACGGCGTGAAGGTCCAGCGGTACTCTCCAGAAAGCAGCGCTCGATGCGCAGGGTGCCTCACGATCAGGCGCGCGGGCGCTCACAGAGGATGGTCGCTTCCCCTTTGTACGTGCCGCGCGCGAGCTCGCGAAAGCCGCACTTCTCCGCCACGCGCAGGGAGGCGGCGTTCTCGGGGGCGATCAGGCAGACGGTGCGCGGCAAGGCGAGGTGGGCATCGGCCCAGGAGAGCGCGGCGCGGACGGCCTCGGTGGCATAGCCGCGCCCGTGCGCCCACGGGGCCAGCACCCATCCGGCCTCGGGGGCACCGTCCAGCGCGGGCGTGACCTCGCGCCGAAAGTCGGCGAGGCCCACCTCGCCCACGAACCGCCCGGAATGCTTCTCCCGCACCACCCAGTAGCCGTAGCCCAGCAGCGCCCACAGCCCCGGATAGCGCAGCACCCGGGCCCAGGCCTCCTCCGCGGTGGACGGACGGCCGCCGATGTGGCGCGTGACCAGCGGGTCGCCCCACATGGCCGCAGACTCGTCGAAGTCCTCCAGCGTGTGGCCGCGCAGGGTCAGCCGCGCCGTTTCCAGGGACGGCACGGCAAGGGCGATGGCGTCTGGCATGGGCGTAGACTACACCGGCGCTCCCTCCCGCGCCACCGCCAGGGACGAATGATCGAACGATGTACCGAACGCGCCAACGCACGCGGGTGAACGACCCATGCTGAACGAGCGGGAACGTGCCGCCGCAAAGCCCCCCGCACAGGCCGCGATGGATGCCGCCGCCGCCGACCTGGCGCGCGGGGCCATCGACCAGGCCGAGTGGCAGCGGCGCGTGTCGGCCGCCCTCGCGGGATCGTACCTGCGTGACGGACGACCCGCGCTGGCGGGAGGCCGCGCTGATCGCACGGCTGCTGCGCGACGCCGTGGAGCTGGAGGGCCGGCTGCTGGTGGGCCCCGTGTACCCGGCGGACGTCGCGGCCACGCTCCGGGCGTTCGTGGACGCCGGCATCGCACACCCCGGCGTCGTCACGGCGGCCGACCGCAACGGCAAGGCCCGCGGCGTGGTGTGGGCCAGCCCGAAACCTTCCGCTGAAGCCGGCCGGTGAGCCTGTGGCGGCCCGCGCTCGTCGATTCATCCAGTCGGCTCCCGGGGAGGGCGGCGGCGTGGAGCGAACGGGATCAACCGCATCCCACGGATGGCGATCCGCTGCATACGGCCGGTGGACCGCAGGTGCCGGATTCTGGCGCATCGGAATCGCGAACGGCACCGGACGCGCCGAACCGGACGGCGAAAACAAACGATTTCTTGCGCCGGGCGCCCGCGCCCATCTTTCTTTCCGTCAACTGGCGGATTCCGCGGGCCGGAACCGCGGCCTGCCATTCGATCCCCCCGATCCCGCTCCGCGGCTCCATCCTGGTCCGCACCTTCGTCCCACGGCAGCACGAAGGCCCATTCTTCCACGCCGGTCGATACAGGAGATCATTCCACCCATGGCAATCGAGATCGCGGGGACCGTGCAGTCGGGCGGAAACCAGCCGGGCCCGCCCATCCCGCAGGCCGGCGTGACCGTCACCGTGTTCCAGACCACCCCGGGGATGCCCACGACCCTGGGCAGCGCGAAGACGGCGGAGGATGGCACGTTCTCCGCCAGCGTCCCCGATCCCGCCGGAGACTCCATCCTCTACGCCGTGGCCCAGGTGAGCGCCAGCATAGCGCTGGTGACGATCATCGGGCCGGAGGTCGCGGGACCGATCGTCATCAACGAGCTCACCACCGTGGCGGCGGCGTTCAGCATGGCGCAGTTCGCCCAGGGCACCAGCATCGCGGGGAACGCGTTCGGGCTGCGCATCGCGGCGATGATGAACGACAACCTGGTGGACACGCTCACCGGCGAGCCTTCGGCCGTGCTGCAGAACCCGCCCAATGCGGACCAGACCAACACCCTGCGCTCCACGCGCTCGCTGGCGAACCTGGTGGCGGCGTGCGTGCGCAGAAGGCCCGGCGTGGAAGCCCGGTTCACAGTGTTCACCACCCCCCTTGGCCACGTCCCGGCCCCCGGCACCTTTCAGGGGCTGCTGAACATCGCCCGGTACCCGGCAAACAACGCGAAGGCGCTCTACAACCAGTCGCAGGGGGTGCCCAGCGTGTACTCCCCTCCGCTGTTCAGCGCGCCGGACGCGTGGACGCTGGCGGTCAAGGTGAACGATTCGGGAGCGGTGCGGGCGCCCGAAGCGGGGGACCAGTTCTGCATGTTCGGCGGACCGGCCAACATCGTCTTCGACCGGAACGGCTACGCCTGGATCGCCAACAACGTGTTCCAGGGTACGCCCAACTCCGGCAACTTCATCATCGTGCTGCAGCCGGACGGAAAGCCGGCGCGCGGCGGGAACGGGCTGCCCACGTCGCCTGTGTTCGGCGGCGGGCTGCAGGGACCGGGGTGGGGAATCACCATCGACCCGAACCAGCACGTGTGGGTGGGCAACTTCGGCTGGGGAAATCCCGAGACGGAGTTCCCGCAGGTAGGCAGCGTGTCGGAGTTCAAGCCCGACGGCACCCCGCTCTCCATCTACGGAGGCTACTACGGCGACTGGAACCGCGCGCAGGCGGTGGTTTCGGACGCGGACGGCAACATCTGGATCGCCAGCTTCGGAAGCGGCGAGGTGGTGCTGTACCCGAGCGACAGATCTGGCCAGTCCACGGCGCCCGCGGGCACCGGCACCTTCGGCATCGCCCTCGCGCGCGATGGGACGGCGTGGGTCAGCGCCGGGGGTGGCGGGCTGGGGTGGCCCACGGCCTTCGACGGCAGCGTGTCCCGGTTCCGCCTGGACGGGACCAAGCTCACGCAGGTGGGGGAGTCGGTCACGGTGGGCAAGGCGAACAAGGTGATCGCGGTGGATTCGCTGGGGAACGCATGGCTGGCGTCGGGCGGCGACAACACGGTGTACCAGTTCAACAAGGAGGGGCAGCAGGTGGGCGCGTTCAGCGGCGTGGGCGGGATGGACGCGCCGTGGGGGCTGTGCGTGGACGGCGACGACCACGTGTGGGTGGGCAACTTCGGCGCGCTGGGGCCGGAGAGCGACTACACGTACGCCGGATTGACGAAGCTGGCGGGCGCCAACCCCGCCACCCGCCCCGCCGGGCTGAACACCGGCGATCCCATCTCGCCCCCCACCGGCTACACCCTGCCCAGCGCGGGAGACCCGGTGCTGCTGAACAACGGGGACCCGTTATACAGGGACGGCACGGAGTGCTACAGCCCGTTCATGCGCACCACCAGCTGCCAGATCGACCAGGCGGGGAACGTGTGGGTGGTCAACAACTGGAAGCCGCGCTTCGAGACGGCCTTCGAGCCCAACTGCGGCAACCCCGGCGGCGACGGCGTGGTGATCTTCGTGGGCCTGGCCAGGCCGCCGGTGCCGCCGCCGTGGATCGGCCAGGCGGATCAGGGGGGATGATCCGTGCAGCACGCCGCGGCTCTCGCGGATCCAGGCCGCCTTCGTGACAGGCGAATGATGCCCATTGCGAATCCGGCACCGGTGATCACCGCGCCCGCGCCGGAGCGACTGATGCCCATTGCCCATCTGGACCGGGAATCGCCGCGCCCCCGCCGGAGCGACTGAAGTCGCCGCTGGAAATTCGCAAAGTCCGCCTGCGCGGACTGCATCGCTGCCTCAGGAGCGTGGTGGCGAGCTCCGGTGGAAGCAGGTACCGGATTTGATTCGCAATGAGCATCATTCGCGCGGGACCCTGGCGATGTCCGCATGCGCGGACCGCTCCTGCCGCACTCGCGGTGAGTCGCCGATCGAGCGCCGGGCAGGATCGGTTCTCCCCTCTCCCGCGCGGTTTGCGGGAGAGGGGCCGGGGGTGAAGGCGAAGCCCCGTTCGGCGACGCACCAGCGGCGGCCGGGACGGGGCTTCTGGCTCTTCCAGCGGCGGGTTCACCTGCTCAGGCCCGGGGCTGGCGCACCACGAGGCCCGATGGGCGCCCGTCATCCACCGAGCCGCGCGCGGTGGTCCACCCCCGGGTACACGTTCACGGATCGGGCATCCGCCGCACGATCCGTCGCGCCGGCCTCCTCACCTCGCGATGGTCCGACTGCGCGGACCGTTCCTGCCGCGCGCCGGGTGCGGTGCACGAAGGCAAGTCCCCAGTTTCTCCGGTATGCATCCGGCAGACGCGAAGGAGGGGCGGACGCGAACCGCGCCCGCCCCTCCTTCACTCACGTGCCTGCCCGCTTACCGGCTCTCCTGCGCCATGATGGTCGGGTCGCAGCAACCAGCCATGCGGGTCACGAGAGTTGGCAACCCGAGCAGCGGTGACGCCAGCGGCTGGGGATCCGCGGCGAAGGACTCCACGCGGAGGGCGGTGATGTCGAGGCTAAGCGTACGCATGGCTTTATGCTCCAGGAAGTGGATTCGTTCGATTGCATCGGGCGCCCACGCTCCGATGACCGGCGGCGCTCCGCAGAGCGGTCCGCCGGCGCCCTCCCCAAAGCACGCTGCATTCCGGGGAGCGCAGGAAGCCGGCGGCCGGCCGCAAGCGCCCATTCCACAACGGGTTGCGGGAATCGGTTCCCGGAAGGGATAGCGGCCTGGGCTGGGGCATGAGTGTCCCTATGAGGCTCGCGTGCCACGCCGCGGATGATGAAGCCGGACAGAATGATTCGGATGGCGCGTAGTTGTGGCGGGTTCACCCCGCTCAGGCCCGATACCGGTGCCGAGGCTGGATGCCCCGGATGTTGATGCCGGCGCCGCGTCACACCCCTTCGGCCGACGGGACCAGCAGGCGGGCGGCGGCGCCGGGGACCAGGTAGTCGTCCAGGATGCGGTGGATGCCGGGGAGGTGGCCGCGCTCGCGGGGGACGTCCGACTGGGAGATGAAGACGGCCACGAGCTCCAGCTCCGGCACCACGAACACGTACTGCCCGCCGTACCCCCAGGCAAAGAACACGCGCCGCCCGCCGGAGTCCTTGCTCCACCACCCCAGCCCGTAGCCGTGCCCGTTCCACGGCGACGTGGTGCGCGGGCGCACGCTCTCCCGCACCCATTCGCGCGGAACGACCTGCCGCCCCCGGTACGCGCCGCCGTCCAGGTACAGCTGCCCGAAGCGCAGCAGCTGGCGCGGCGTGAGGTACATGTCGTTGCCGCCGAAGTAGATCCCCTGCGGATCGCGCTGCCACGGGCGGATGCGGAAGCCCAGCGGCTCCGCCAGCTTCTCGTTGGCGTACTCCCAGGTGCTCATCCCCGTGGCGCGCGTGAGGATGGCGGAGAGCAGGTGCGTGCTTCCGGTGCTGTACAGCATGCGCCCGCCGGGCTGGTCCACCACGGGCTGGTCCAGCGCGGCGCGCACCCAGTCGCGGCTGCCCACCCAGGCGCCGTACTCGTTGAAGCTGGTGGACTCCAGCCCCGACTGCATGGAAAGCAGGTGCCCCACGGTGATCTGCCGCTTGCGGGGATCGACGCCGGGCTGCGCGAAGTACGCGGGAAAGAAGTCGGAGATCGGCTGGTCCAGGCCGCGGAGGTGGCCTTCCTGGATGGCGATCCCCACCAGCACGGAAAGCAGGCTCTTGGACGCGGACTTCACGTTGGTCGCGCGGTCCGGGCCGGCGCCGTCCGTGTAGCGCTCCAGCACGATCTCGCCGCCCTGCGAGACCAGGATGCCGCGCAGCCGCGGCAGCTCCGCCGCGCGGTCCAGCGCCTGCGCCAGCAGCACGGTGTCCGCCGGCTGCGCGCGCGGCGCGGCGGCGGCCACGGGGGCCGGCGGCGTGGCGGCGTCTGCCTCCGCGCCGGGATCGCGCGCGGCATCGCACCCCGCGAGCAGGAGCGAGAAAAGGACGATCAGTCGAACCATCGTGCGGCGCAGTGTCGTTCTTCCGGATGACCAGGATCGGCCGATGGTACCCTCGCGCGACGGTCGAGTGCGGCGGTTCATCATCTTCTCATCCACCGAGGATGAAGAACCTTGCGCGCCGCCGTGGCTCTCTGCGGCGATTCCCTCGCACGGACTGCCCCCACAGAAGCAACGGGGTCGGCAGAGGGAGCAACGCTCGACTCCGCTGACCCTGCCGACTCCGGGTGAGGGCAATCCGTTGCTCGTCCCCGTGGTCAGCTCACCCGCGCCGGGCGGGTCCGCGGCGGCCCCTCGCGGCGGGTGCGGCGCTCCAGCCGGCGGACGCGGGCGGCGCGACCAGCGCGGCCTGCGGATCCACCCCCGCCCGGACGCGCAGCACGGGGGCGGCCGGCTCGGCCGGGTAGTCCATCTGCAGCTGGATCACGGCCAGCTCGAACGCCGTCCTGACGCCCCGGCCGCACGCCAGCCCCACGTAGAACGCCTCCGCGAAGGTGACGGCCAGCGCGTCGGCCGCCGCGCGATCCATCCCCACCGCGTAGTCCACCACCCCGCCGAGCGCCTCCACCGCCGGCAGCGAGCCGCCGCCGGTCACCACCGCGACGCGGACGCCCGCCGGGGCGCCGAACAGCGTGCCCAGCACCTCCCGGTCCGCCGCCCCGCGCCCGCCGTGCCCGTCCTCCAGGCGGATGCCGCCCGGCCCGCCGCCGGCCCCGGCGAAGTGCACCACCTGCGGCCGGTGCCGCAGGAGCGCCTCGCGGACGCCCCGCGGGCAGGTGGCCAGGTGCGGGACGAGCTCCATCGTGATGCGCGCGCGCCGCTGCCGGATGGCGTGGTCCACGGCGTGCACCGCCTTCTCCAGCTCCGGGCGCGCCGTCTCGCGGAACGGATCGGCGGCCAGGAACAGCACCCTGATCCTTTCGTCGCTCATCGGTGGTCCTTCTCCCTCTCCATGCCGTGCCGCGGGCGGACACCCCCGCGGCGGTCGCGGACCCGGGGGTCCGCCTCAGGCTCCCCGGTACGTGGCGGCCGCGCACCCCACGCGGAACGCGGGCGCCAGGGGAAACGTGGGGTCGGGGGCGCCCAGCATCAGGATCTGGGGCTCCTGCGTGGGCCGCTCGGCCATCACCCGCTGCCGTACCTCCGCGTACAGCTCGCAGTAGCTGCCGGTGAAGCCCTCGTCCCAGACCTGGAGGAGGCAGCGCGTGAACAACCCGTCCGCGGCGGTCCGGTCCTCCCTGGACGCGGCGAGCAGCAGCACGCTCGCCCGGATCTGGTATACATCCCGCGGCGGCTCGGCGATGCACGACGAGGTGGCTTCCACGCCGCGCACGGGCTCCGGGCCGCGGGAGCGGCCGTTGCGCAGGTTCGGCATCGCCGCGGCTGCGCTGGCGGCGGGGACGGCGACGACGGCGGCCGGAGACGGCATCCAGCGCATGCGCGGCAGGTCGCCCGCGCGGCACGACCCCGCGCTGTAGCAGCTTTCGACCACCACCACGATCCGCACGCCGCGCTCGAACAGCCTCCAGTAGCCGGCCAGCTTGTCGTCCAGCAGGTGGCCGTCGTACAGGCACCACGCCTCGTCCGCCCCTTCCCGCTCGTCCCCGTCCCTGTCCCGCACCTGGGCGCCGTGCCCGGAGAACGAGACGAACAGCGTGTCGCCGCGCACCAGCGCCTGCGACGCGCCGGCCAGCGCCTGGTGCACCGCCCGGCGGGTGGCCGCCTCGCCGCGCAGCACCAGGGTGGAATGGTAGCCCGCCCGCCCGGCCAGCTCCGCCATCCGCCCGGCCGTGGACTCGCTGTGCTTCAGCAGCGGGTAGCCGTCCGGATTCCGCGGCTGGTTGACCCCGATGTGGATGGACACGGCACGAGGCATGGGGCATCGCTCCCGGGTGAAGTGTGCGGTGCGGTCATCATCATTCGCTGACGCCCGCCGCCAGGCAGGTGTACGGGGTACCGCCCATCTCTTCTTCAAGGGTCTCGCAGGGGTTCGCGATCCCCGGGCAGTCGGTGCGCGGGCCCCGGTAGCGGGGAAGCAGCGTGGGAACGGGGCCGCCGAACACCTCGTAGAACGCGGAGAAGTGCCGGGGGTGCTCGCCGAGGGCGGGGACCGCCTGCTGGGCGACCGGCACCGGGTCCGGGGGCAGGTTCTCGCTGGTGTCGTGGTGCACCTCCAGGCTCAACCGCCCGTTGGTGGGAAAGAGCGTCCCCAGCGGCCGGGGTGCGCCGCCGCCGCCCAGCGGCGTGGCGGTCACCGCCAGCCGGTCCCCCTTCACCCTGGGGATCTCCCACTCCACCTTGTGCGCAATGGGCCGGAACTCGCCCGGACGCCACTCCCAGCACACCCCCGGCGCCACGCGGGTGATGCGCCCTGCCCCCAGGGTCACCCGCGCGGCCAGCTTTCCGCGGGTGTCCGCGCCCAGATGGTCGCGGTCCACCGGCCGGCCGGTGATCTCCTTCAGGTCGGGGATGTGGCCGCACAGCCCCAGCTCCGCCGTGTCTCCGCTCCCGAGCTCCAGCGCAAGCCCGGACAGCGTGGCCAGCGAGGGCACGCCCAGCATGGGCCCGCCCTGCACCAGCGATCCCGCGTCGTACGACAGCGCCGCGATGTGCCGGTCCGCCCCCGCGTGGTGGTGCCCGAACATCCCGGGGAGCAGCACGTGCATGCGGCCGGTGGTGCGGCCGCCGACGGCTTCGGGGACGAACAGGCAGAGTCCCGAGAAGGTGATGCGAAGGGTGAACGCCATGATGGGCTCCCATGGAAAGTGGAGTGGATGCCTGTCCCCCGGCCGGCGCGGGCCGTGAAAGGCGGGCTCCGGCGCGGTGCGCACGCGCGGAGCATCTGTCGGACGCACCCGTCCGTTTTCCCGCCGGCCCCGCACCCGGTCCGACTTCCGGCCGTGTTGATGCGCGCGCGCGGAGCCGATACCTTGCAGTGGTTCATACGTTTTGCGCGACCTCTCGTCCCCGCTCGCGGATGGCTGACCGGCAGATCGCCGAGAAACGGTTCCTGGAGCATCTCGCCTGGATCGACCGGGTCGCCGCGATGACGTGCGCCAGGCACCGCGTGTGGGGCACCGACGCCGAGGACTTCGGCAGCTGGATCCGGATCAAGCTGATGGAGGACGACTACGGCCCCTTCCGCAAGTTCCGCGGCGAGTGCAGCCTTCGGACGTACCTGGCCACCGTGGTGGTGCGCCAGTTCCACGAGTACTGGCGCAGCCGGCGGGGGCGGTGGCGCCCCTCCCGGGCGGCGGAACGGCTGGGTCCGCCGGCGGGGGAGCTGGAGGCGCTGGTGTACCGCGACGGCTATCCGCTGGAGCAGGCCGGGGAGAAGCTGCGCACCGCCGGGCGCACCGCCCTTTCCGACACGGAGCTGGCCCGCCTGCTGGCCCAGCTCCCCACGCGCGAGCCCCTGCGTCCACAGGAGGTGTCGTCGGAGGGCGAGGTGGACGCCGCGGAGGGCTCCTCCCGGGCCGACGATCTCGTCGCCGAGGCCGAGGCGGCAGCGCAGCGCGAACGGGTGATGGGGGCGCTGCGCCACGCCATGACCCGGCTGGAGCCCGAGGAGCAGATGATCGTGCGGATGCACTTTGCCGACGGCCGCACCCTCGCCGAGGTGGCCCGGACCCTCCACCTGGAGCAGAAGCCGCTCTACCGCCGGGTGGAGCGGCTGCGCGTGCGGCTGCGCGGGTACCTGGAGGACGCCGGGGTGCACGGGGACGACCTCCCCGGCACCATCGGCGAGCAGTGGCGCCCGTGACGCGCGGATGGAGACTTTTTGCGGCCGCGTCCGACCAATGCGGAAGAGACGCATCCACCGCAGGAGGGGGCTGGTGAACGAGCCAAGGAACGACGACGAGCGTCTGTCCGCGCTCATCGAGGGCCGGGTGGGCGGCCGCCAGCGCGACGCGCTGCTGGCGCACCTGTCCGCGGCCGACGACGACTACGCGGTGTTCACGGACACCGCGGCCGTGCTCCAGGCGCTGGAGGACGAAGACGCGCCCGGCGGAAGGGTGGTGGCCCTCTTCCCGCGCCCATGGGTGCGGGGGGCGGCGCTGGCCGCCGCCGCCGCCGGCATCGTGCTGGTCTCCTCGCTGGCGCTGCGGGACCGCGCCCCGGCGGGGGCCCAGCCGGTGCAGCTGGCCGCGCTGGTGGACCCGGCGGGACAGGGGCTGCCGCAGGAGTGGGCCGGCCGTTCGCGGTGGTACTCCGCCAGGGGCGGCAGCCCGGCCGATGCCGGCGACGTGGAGGCCGTGCGCGCCGGGGCGCTGATGGCGGACCTGGCGGTGGCGGTGCAGGGCCGGGACGCCGCGGACACGCGGCTCCTGGCGGAGCAGGTGCGCAACCGCTGGGAGCCCGGGGCGGGCGGCGAGACCCCGCTGCGGCAGATCGCCGCGCGGGCCGGCGCGCCGCCCGAGTCGCTGAACGGGCTGCTGCAGGAGGCGACGGACCGGCTGGCCGGCCGCCTGGGGAGCGAGGCGCTGCAGGTGGGCGCCTGGACGGAGGCGGCGCTCCTGGCGGCGCACGGGCGGAACGAGGCGTTCTTCCGGGAGGGGACCACCCGCGCCATGCTGGCCCGCGCGGAGCGGCTGGCCGGGGACGACGCGGCCCGGGCCGCCCTGGCGCGCGTCCGCGCCGCGCTGCCGGAGGAGGGCGCTCCACGCTGGGAGTCGCTGGAGAAGGAGCTCGACACCCTGCTGCGCGAGCTGGCGAGCTGACCGCATTCCCCGCGCGGGCCGCCGCCCCGGGCGGAGGGCGCGTGATCCCGAAGGCCGGCCTAGCACGGCGTCAATGGAGATCGTCCCTCCGTTGCCTCCATGCGAGGCCGCCTTTCTTTTCCGGGGTGGGGAGGGCTCATACCAGATCCGGAAAAACACCTGTCACCAGATCCGGAAAAAGGAAAAAGAACCGTGATCGTTCGAGCGGGCGAGGTGCGTCTTCGCGGTCCTGGTGCGGGCAGATGGTTCTCAAGATTGCGCATCAGGGGGTCCGGGCGGCTTGCTCCGGTGCGCTCCGGAGACGATCCGGCGCGCCGCATCCCTCCCCCGAAAAATTCTCATGGCCCCGTGCCGCGCTTCCATCCCTCTGCCGTTTCCGATAGCCCGCGCCGGCTCGTGCCTCGTCGGCCGGCGCGCCATGCCGCCCGCTGACATGAGAAGGACCGTGGGAGCAGAGGAAACGGCACGAGAAAACTCCGTTGACTCTGCTGACTCTGTGTGAGGCCTGTTCCTTTTGCGGATCCGGTATCCCTCAGAGAGGCGCCCAGCGTACAGATTCTTCGGTCGGCGCGCATGCTCGTGAGCGGACGGCAAGATCCGGGGGGCGCCTCCCTCCTGAGAAAGTCGCCTCGAGAGAAGCCCTGCCACGTCCGCAACAAACCGAATTTCTGGCGTGATGGAAGGCGCCCCGGTGCGAGCCGCCGCGCCCCCTCCGGGCTCGCATGACTCGCCCACCTCCCCCAAAAACCCCTGGGGGAGGTTGAACTGCTCTTTCGTCCTACAGGGTCGGCGCAGCCAGCGGGTGACTCAGAAGGATGACACATCGCTTCGCGCAGTCCCGTTCACCCCATCACTCCATCACCCCATCACCCCATCACTCCATCACTCCATCAGTCCATCACTCCATCACTCCATCACTCCATCACTCCATCAGTCCATCACTCCATCACCCGCCACGGCGGTCTTCGCGGACCTCGTAGTGGGCGGAGCGCTCGTCGAAGCGGGCCAGGAGCGCCCGGGCCGCGGGCGGGACCACGGCGCGCTCGTAGTCCTCTCCCGCGAAGGCGCGGACGTCGTCCAGCGCGTCGAACCACATCACCGTGGAGAACTCCACCTCCGCGCCCGCGTCGCGCCGCAGCAGCTGGATGCCCCGAAAGCCGGGGATCCCCCGCCCTTCGATGGCGGCGAAGATCTCCTCGCGCAGCAGCCGCTCGTACGCGTCCGCGTTCCCGGGCGCCGTCCATCCGTGCCAGATCCGGCAGATCACCGTCTCCTCCTCCTCGTCCGGACGATTACGATGCGCGCGGGCGGAGCCCCGCGATCCACTCCTGCGTGGCCGCGCCGATCTCGTCCATCACCTCCCTGTCGGTGCGGCCGGAGGACTTGAGGACGTGAAAGCTGTGGTCCGCGCCCTCCACCCAGTGCATCCACCAGTTCGTCCCCACCCGCTGCAGCACGGGCTCCATCAGGTCCCGCCGGCAGAGCTCGTCGCGGGTGCCGTTGAAGCAGAGGACCGGGACGCGGATGTCGGGGAGGTGCGCGTCGCGCAGCTTCGCCGGCTGGCCGGCGGGGTGCAGCGGATACGCGAGCAGCAGCAGGCCGTCGCAGGGAAAGCCCTCCGCGGCCAGCATGGAGGCCGCGCGGCCGCCCATCGACCGGCCGCCGATGACCAGCACCTCCGGCCGCAGTTCCTCGCGCACCCGAGCGACCACGGCGGAGACGGTCTCCATCAGCCGCGGCATGGGGTCCGGGCGGCCGGAACCCTTCTCCTTGTACAGGAAGTTGAAGCGCACGACGGGGAGCCCGCGGGCGAGCAGCGCCTCGCGCGTGGCCAGCATCCCCCTGTCGTCGCGGTTGCCGCCCGCACCGTGCGCGCAGACGAAGACCACGCGCGTCCCCGCCGCTCCGGCCGGATCGAACACCGCCGTCGTCCGCTCCCCGCCTGCCTGCACCTGCCACGTCGCGCTCTCGGAATCCGCCACCGTGCCCCTCCGTCCCAGGGTGCCGTCAGCCCCGCCGTGTCGGCCGCAACATGCGTGGCGCATGGATGGGCGACAAGGCCGTGGTGGACTCGGCCGGTCCCTGGGAAGCAGCGCACTGGAGGTACTCCCGCATCCAGGCGGCGACACCATCCGGGTCGGGCACCACGAACGCCCAGGCCGTGCAGGAAGTCCGGACCTCCACCTGGCGAATCGGGCCATTCAGCACAAACCTGGAGACGGCGTGCATGGGCGCGTCCACCGCCTCTGGATGGGGATGCAGTCACCCACGGCGAGCGCGGAGAACGGGGGCGCGCCGGCTCCCGCCCGTCCCGCTCCCCTCCAGGTCCGGTCCACCCGGAAGGGGTAGTGCACCTGCCGGTGCTGGCGCGGCTCCAGCCGGGTCACGGCGGGCCGGGCGGGGCGGCCGGATCTCGCCAGCTCACGGTAGCCGGGGAGGTACTGCGAGGTGAACGCCGCGCTCACGGCGGCCATCACCGCGCCCAGCAGGACCGCGAGCAGGACGCCCGCCGCCCACCGTCACCCGGGCGGGGCTGCTCATCCACCTTCCGGATCTCGCGGCTCACTGCCGCTGCAGCGTCACCGCGCCGACGGCCATGAGGACCAGCGGCCCGCCCCCCGTCGGTGCTGATGCGAAGGGTCGTGCGAATCGGTCCGGATGGGTGCCCCGGGGCATCACTCCGCCGCACCGCGGGCGGCCAGCTCGCGGTCCAGGATGAGGAGCGCGGCGCGGTTGTCGCCCGCCATCCGCAGCCGGTCCACCATGGTCTCTGCGCTGTTCTCCTCCTCCACCTGCTCGGTGAGGAACCACTGCAGGTGCACCTGCGTGGCGAAGTCCCCCTGCTCCGTCGCGAGCTGGTAGATGCGGTTGATGTGCTCGGTGACGGTCTGCTCGTGCTCCAGCGCCTGTTCGGCGATGGCCAGCGGCGAGCCGAAGCTGGCCGGCGGCTTCTCGATCGCCTTCAGCTCCACCCGCGCGTTGCGCTCCACCAGGTAGTCGAACAGCCGCATCGCGTGGCCCAGCTCCTCCTGCGCCTGCAGCCGCATCCAGTGGGCGAACCCGTCCAGCGCCTCGTTGTCCAGGTGGGCGGACATGGCGAGGTACAGGTAGGCCGCGAAGAGCTCGCGGTTGATCTGGTCGTTGATCGCCGCGCGGACCGGTTCCTTCATCTCATCCTCCCCTGGAGCGAACGTGGATGGAACGCCCGTACCCGGGCCCCCGGGACGTGGCGTCAGGCGAGCGCCGCCCGCGCCGGCGCGGTGGCGTCGGCCGAAGCCGGGCGCCTGCGCAGGGCGAGGCCCAGCTGCGCCAGGCCGGCGCCGAACACCACGCCCGCGGCCACGAACAGCGGCCACGGCGCGGGAGAGATGGGCGACGGGGGGACCAGCAGCAGGAGCGATCCCGCGGCCAGCGTGGCGCCGGCGGGGAGGGAGAGCACCCCCGCCCGCCGCAGCGCCGCGGCCAGCAGCAGAAAGCCGCCGCAGAAGAGCACGGTGCTGATGCCGATGAGCGGGTGCGGAGGCGAGAAGAAGGGCCCGCTCACCTCCACCAGCGCCGGCGCGTGGGCAGCGACGGTGGGCCACAGGAAGGCGGTGAACACGCCGGTCGCCGCGAACAGCGCCGCCCCCGTGAACGCGGCCGTCCACGCGGCCGCGCCCAGCCGGGTGGCCGCGGTGCCGGGGCGCGCCGCCAGCCCCGCCAGCCCCAGCAGGGCGAAGAAGCCGGCGAGAAAGTGGCAGGTGTGGGAGACCAGCCAGGCCGTGCTCTGTGCCGGGTGTGCACCGGTGATCTGGTCCCACGGGTGCAGGGCGGGCCAGAGCGCCAGCGACACGCCCGCCAGCACGAACGCCGTCCCGCTCCAGCGGGTGACCGGGTGGACTTCCATGGAAGACCTCCTCGTCGGGTGATGGGGAATCGAGCGAGGACTGTCCGGGGCGCGCCGCGGAGAGAGCAGGCGCGGCGAGAGGCCCCGGCGACAGGAGCCGCGGATTGGGCCAGCGCTACTAAGAAGTGGCAGCCGCGCCCGCAGATGCAAGAGCGTCGATCGGACGGTGCACGGCGCCGCCCGTCAGGAGGAAGGCCGGCTGCGGAAGATCTCGCGTGGCACGTCGTCCGCGGCGGGGAGGAACTCCCGCGCCTCGTACTGCTGGTCTTCCATCCAGAGCCGGCCGCACGCCCGGCACTGCCACGCCAGCCGCGACGCGAGCGACAGGGTTTTCCATGCCCCGATGCACGCCTCCATTTTGGCGTCCGCGCCCGGCCCCGAGCGCTCGACGGCGTGGTCGATGGCGTCCAGCACGGCCTCCCACTCCTGGTCCGGAATGACGTGCGCCTTGTGCGGCAGGTTGTCCGTCTGATCGACGATGAGCGCCCCGCAGCGGCACTGGATCTTCATCGTGCTGAGCCTCGCGATCGGTTTGACGCGCGCCGTCGTCTTCCTGAGGCTGAGAGGGGGTCCCAAACCTCGCCTCAGGCGACTTGTCTTCCTGAGGGAGGCGCCGCGCCTATCCTGCGTTCACACCGCATCCTGGCGCCGACCGAAGGATCTTGCCGGCAGAACACCGAGGGGCCTGCTTTCTACTCCGGAGCCAGCGTCCAGGTGGCCGAGAGAAGATCCTTCGGTCGCGCGCAAGCGGTTGTGCAGACGCAGTGTCGGTGTGGGCGCTCCCTCCTGAGAAATTCGCCTCGAGAGAAGCCCTGCCACGTCCGCAACAAACCGAATTTCTGGCGTGATGGAAGGCGCCCCGCGTCTACAGGCGCTGAATGGAAAGGTCCGGTGCGAGCCGCCGCGCCCCCTCCGGGCTCGCATTACTCGCCCACCTCCCCCCAAAACCCCTGGGGGAGGTTGATGGATGACGAGAGATTCGTACGAGACGTCTTTCGTCCCACGGGGTAGGCGCAGCCGTCAAGGACTCAGGAAGACAACGTTCTTTGTGAGCGCTGGCAGATGCCGGCAACCGGCGCTACACCATCACCGAGCGCGTGCGGAGCATCGGCTCCGCGAGGGAGTCGTCGCCGGTGACCGTCACGCGGGAGCGGGCCGCGTCCGGCGGAAGCGCGTTGAAGAGCAGCTTCCAGGCGGTGTCCGCATCCATCCGCACGCGCGCCGCCGCGTCCGGCGCTGCCCCGCGGTAGACGAGCCACCCCGCGTCTTCGCGCACGAGGGACCAGGTGTTCTCCCCCTCGGCCTCCACCTGCAGCACGACGGCCGTGCCCGTCTCCGCGGCGACGGCGGCGTAGGCGCGCGGCAGCGCCCGCACCGACAGTTCCAGCAGCGGGTACAGCCATTCCCGCTGCAGCAGCCCCGGCGCGCCGACCGCATCGCGGATCTGCATCTGGTGGTGCCAGCGCTCGGTGTACTCGCGGCCCGTGTCCATCCAGTTCTCCGACCGGTCCTCGCCCGCCCAGGCGACGGGGAAGAGCGCCCGGCCGTGCGGCGGCAGCGCCGCGACATAGTCGGCCACCCACCGTCCCGTGACCTCCAGCAGGTCCGTGATCACCCTCGTGCTCAGGCGCCCGGCGAACGAGACGCCGGCCTCGTTCGCGCGCTGGATGAGCTGCATGACCTCACCGTATGACAGCGCGGGACGGTCGCCCGCCGCCGGGGCGTCGCGGCCCCACGACAGCTTGCGCAGGTCGCCGTCCAGCAGGTGCGCCGCCACGTCGCGCACCCGCCACGCCCCGGCGACCGTGGGCCTGTCCCAGTCCGCCCCGTCCAGCCCCCGCAGCAGACGGACGAGCTCCGCCAGCAGCCCGGGGAACAGCCCGGCCGTGTAGACCGGCGTCAGTGGCTCCATCGATTGACCGCCGTGGACGATCACGCGGACGCGCCCTCCAGCAGCGCCTCCAGCTGCTGCCGCGCCAGGCGGGCCTCGACGGTGAAGGCGCCGGTGCACAGGGCCCAGGCGAAGAGCGGCATTGCAAGCGCAATCCACACCCCCTCCGAAAGATCACCCGTGCCAAGCGCGAGCAGGATCGCCGGGAGCCCGATCAGCAGCGCAGCGCCGAACCACACCATCATGAACACCGCGACCGCGGGATGCAGCGACATCGTGCCCACCAGGCGGGACCCCTGCGCGCGTGGCTCGATGCGCCCGTGGATCTGCGGCAGGAAGGAGTTCTGGTACCTGATCCCGCGCTGGATGCGCACCTCGTTCGCGGTGACCGTGCCCTCGAAGGGGTGCGCCGGCATGCCGGACCAGCGGAACCACTTGCGCGGCCCGGTGGCCTGCTGCAGCCGCTGGCAGGCCTGGTCCACGGACAGCGGCGAGTCGATCAGCAGCGTGTCGAACGGAAGGAGCGGCATCGGTGAGTCAGCGCAGCGGCCGCCAGGGATCGTCAGGGTTGAAGTGCTGTTAGCCGGCGCGGGAGACGGCGCGGATCAGGCGGTGGCCCTCGTTGCCCGCCTGGCAGCTGGGTGTCCACGTGGTTCTTGATGATGACGGAGAGCACGCCCCTGCGGCCACTTCCGCGGTCGGGACGGCATCGTGCAGGGGTGGGGTTGAACTCGATGCGCCCTGGCCGAGTGGTTCGATGACCAGTTCCCGTCCGCCGCTGAGCCTCAGGTGCTCGCGGCGTTCTTTCCCCGCGAATCCCGCTCCGATGAGCCGTGTGCCTGCACCTCCACCAGTTCGCAGACGTCGCTGCCGAGCACCGCGGTGTCGTCCCCAAGTTGCCAGAGCGACAGCGCCTCTTTCTCGGCGGCCTGGCGATTCTGGGCATTTACCGCATACCTGAGCGTCTGGCGGAACGTGATCTCCACCTCGTACCGGCGCTGCGACGCATCTCCGCTTTCCGCCGCCTGCAGGATCTCGTGGACCTGTGTCCTGGCGAAGTGAGGAAGCGACTCGTCACGCAGCAGTTCTGCACCCCTGCTCCGCACGGTCTCGGCCCGGCCGCTCTTCAGCCACAGGCTGAGCGCGCTTACCGCGGTGATGCCTCGCGTGCGCGACCTGGCGGGATTCAGCGCTGCCAGCGCACGCTCTTCGCACTTCGCGGCCTGAAGGTACAGATCGCGAGCCTCATGCGGGTCGCCGGCCGCCACCGCGGCCTGCGCCGCCTGCGCAAGCCTCTCGCTTTCGGTGTGATGGACATCCCAGCTCATTCGGCCTCGACGGGTTCGAGCACGATCAGCGAAACTTTGAACCCCGCTACTCCTGCGAGGGCAGGCAGGTTCGATTCGCCCCGGATGGCCTGCTGCACTTTCTCGAACAGGCGCCGGTGAACCAGCGACGCCGATCCATGGTCCACACCTGATATCTCGAGCCTCAAACACTGTTCCGGATCTTCGCGTCCCGAGCCCGGCGGTCCCACGTAGTAATCTGCCCCGGTGCGTGTTTCCGCCCGGCGGACGGCGACGAGGCTGGCACACGTCTCCAGCGCCGCCAGCGCCAGGCCCACGGCGCCCGCCTCGGTCGCCTCGTTGGTGTTCGCCCACGCGGAGAGGAGTCGCTCGCCGGGAGCATCCCACTCCAGCAGCAAAGAAGTCTGCTCTTCCTGATTCCAGGCCGTGTACTCCACGGGAGACCGGTGGTGGCGCGCCACGCAGACGCAAGCCGCCTCGGCATGCGCGCGTGCGGGCCCCTCCGTCACTCCTGGATGTGTCTGATCCAGCCTGAGCGTCTGAAGCTGAATGGTACGCAGAACCCCTCCCGATCCCTACCGCCGCCGAATGCGTCCGTAGCACAACGAACCGGCGCACAGCCGGCCCGATCAAGCCATAGATGGACG
>DATAAG010000013.1:0-2757 GCA_036260235.1 Longimicrobium sp. | reverse complement strand
TTTTTTGGGGGGGTGGGCCGGGGTGGGGGGCGCATGCGGACGCACCCCGCCTGGCTTCGCGCCACGAGGGTTGCGGCAACCACCCCTCCCCCGGGGTTGGGGGAGGGGTCGCCCGCCGTCGCGAGGAACGAGCGAAAGGCCGGGCGGGGGAGAGGGCCCCCCGCGGACGCAGTGAGAACCCTGCCGCCGTTCTCCCTCCCCCACGCAGTTTGTGGGGGAGGGCCGGGGAGGGGGCGCCAGCGGTCGCACCACGCCCGCCTTCACGCCACGAGGCTGCGTCGGCCACCCCTCCCCCGGGGTTGGGGGAGGGGTCGCCCGCCGTCGCGAGGAACGAGCGAAAGGCCGGGCGGGGGAGACGGCCCCCGCGCAGCGGGCGCGGCGTAAAACCATCCCTCGCCAGGAGCCCTGCGTCAGCGACCGTCGATCGCCCCTCCACACCTCCACGTCCACGGAATCCGCCTTGATCATCGACTGCCACACCCACCTGAACCGCTACACGCCGGACGAGCCGCCCACCCTGGCCGCGCGCCACGCCGCGCTGCGGGCGCAGATGGACGCGCACGGCATCGGCCACGCGATGGTGCTTACCTCGTACACGGGGAACGAGGAGCGCTCCACGGTGGAGGAGGTGCTGGCGCAGATCGAGGGCGATCCCCGCCTGCACGTCGTCGCCGGCATCGACGTGCCCAACCTGGGGGCGGAGCAGCTGGACGGCGTGCGCGGGCACCTGCAGGCCGGGCGCGTCGTCGGCCTCAAGCTGTATCCCGGCTACCAGCCCTTCCGGCTGAGCGATCCCGCGCTCCGCCCCGTGTACGAGCTCGCGGCCGAGTTCCGAGTCCCGGTGATGATCCACACCGGCGACACCTTCAACCCCGCCGCGAAGGTCCGCTACGCGCACCCGCTGGAGGTGGACGACGTGGCGGTCGACTTTCGCGAGGTGACCTTCGTCATCTGCCACCTCGGCAACCCGTGGTTCGCGGACGCCATGGAGGTCATCTACAAGAACGAGAACGTGATGGGCGACATCTGCGGACTCACGGTCGGGGAGTTCCAGCCGCGCTACGAGCGCTTCGCCCTGCGTTGCGTGAACGACGTGATCGCCTTCATCAACACCCCGCACAGGCTGATGTTCGGCACCGACTGGCCCATCAGCGACATCGGGAGTTACCTGCGCTTTACCGCGCGGCTGGAGATGACGGACGAGGAGCGCGAGGGGCTGATGTGGCGCAACGCCGCCCGCCTCTTCCGTCTGCCGGTGGAGGGCGCGGCGTGATCGCGGAGGGCGAGCTGCGGGTGGTGGCGGTGGATGACGAGCGCACGCCGCTGGCCCGCGAGGCGCTGCAGCTGATCGCGGACGCCATCGGCGACGTGCAGCCGGTGAACGACCTGCTCTCCGAGGTGGAGGAGCGGCGCAGGGGAATGCCTTCCGGCGGCGACTACCACCTGCTGGCGATGGTCGATCCGCGGGAACGGGTCGCGGCCGCCGCGGCGGGGATCTACCTGGAGACGGTGAACGCGGGGTTCGTCACCTACCTGGCCGTGCGGCCGGATCTCCGCAGCCAGCAGCTGGGCGGAAAGCTGCGGGGCCACCTGGTGGACTCCATCCGCGCCGAGGCGCGCCGCAAGACCGGCGCGGACCCCGCGTGGATCATCGGCGAGGTGCGGACCGAGAGTCCATGGCTGCAGACGCTGATCGGCGCCGGCCAGGCCGTCCCCTTCGATTTCCCCTACTTCCACCCGTGGATGCCGCGCCGCGCCGAAGGCCGCTACGTCCTCTACCGCGAGCCGCTGGCGGACAGGCGGGCGGAACTCCCGGGGCACGAGGTGGTGCGCCTGGTCTACGCCATCTGGCGCCGCGCCTACCGCATCCGCTTTCCCCTGCAGAGCGACACCTTCTGCTACATGCTCGACCGCCTGCGGTCGCCCGCGGAAGGCTGGTAAGTAGAGCCGGGGAACGAATAAAGAGCGTCGCGCAGAGTCAGCAGAGGCCGGAATCTTAACTCTGCTGACTCTGACTCGGACTCTGCTGACTCGGCGTGAGGTCAACTTTTCCGGGATCAGGCGGATGCGCGAGAATCCGGGCGATGGCGTCGCGCATCCGGGCGGTGTGCGAGCCTTCCCAGTAGACGCGCTCGCACGAGGGGCAGCGCAGGAGCGCCGCCTGCGCCGCGTGCACGGCGTCGGGAACGCGGTCCCCGGCGTGCTCCGCGGAGACGGGGTGGAGCGTGGCGTTGCAGCGGGTGCAGAGGGAGAAGATCCGCGCGTCGTCCAGCGGGTAGGCCGCCGCGACCTCCCCGAGCTGCGCCAGCGGATCGTCGGCGTGGATGAACAGCAGGTTGTCCAGCCGCCACTCCCGCGCCAGCGGCACGTCGCGCGTCAGGATCACGCGACGCTGCTCCAGCGCCCGCCGTACCAGCACGGGATCGGCCACGTGCGGGTCCCACCCGGTGTCGTAGCCCAGCGCGCGAAGCCACCGCGCCAGCCTGCCCAGCATGGCGTCCGCCGCGAACCGCGGCCGCTCCCCGCGCCCGATCCCCGTCTCGCGCGCCTCGCCCACCCGCGCGCCGCAGGTGCAGCGCACCGCGCGCCCCTCCGCGAAGCGTTCGCGGTCGTACGGGCGGGCGCAGCCGGGACACGGGATCACGTCAGCCATGTGCCGCCTTCACCAGTACGGTCTCTGCCCGCAACCCTGCGTCGCGTGCGGGAGACCGGACGGAGATGCACACACGGAGCCGCCTGCCGGACCGCGTCCGGCAG
>DATAAG010000012.1:0-3065 GCA_036260235.1 Longimicrobium sp. | reverse complement strand
CGCTACGAGTGGGAACGGGGGCAAGCGTCAATCCGCTCCTTGCGCCGATGCTCGCCGGCGCCAGAGACGCGGCCGTGCGGGCGCTTGGGGAGGCGAAGTTCGAGACCGAATGCCGTGTTGGAGGGAGCCTGAGTGGGGAGGCGGCGGTAGGAGTGGCCCTCGGCGACTCCGGGCGTGTGGCCCCGGAGACCACGGGTGATGCGGGTGCGGGGCCGCTGGGGAAGCGGGAGGCGGAGGTCGCATGGCTGATAGCGGACGGCCTGAGCAACAAGGAGATCGGCGCGCGGCTCTTCATCTCCGAGCGCACCGTCGATAGCCACGTCCGCAGCATGCTGAACAAGCTCGGGTTCAGCTCGCGCGCGCCGATCGCCGCCTGGGTCGCGTCGTCAACGCACTAGCGGCCCTTGCCCGTCGAGCGGCGCGCGGAGGACGCGGATGCGGGGGCCGCGGGGGTCGTGAAGGTCCGGCGACACCCGCCACACAGGCAGCGCTGGCGGCCGGTGCGGTCGTGACGGTGGCGTACAGGCGCCGAGTGGTGGCAGGACGGGCAGGCGCAGGCAGCCATGGGCTGCTCACGCTACCAACACACCCCGTCGCGAACTCCTGGGCAGAGCGTTCAGGCACCTCCACCACGCCTCTGCGGGCGTCTCCGCTCACCTGATCAACACACGCCGTCGCGAACTCCCCCTATGAGCCCCCCAGTCACGGCGGCGGAGCGTACCTCGCTCTCCAGGCGCGCGACGGTGTGCTGCCTTATCATGCGTGTCCACAATGACGGGTGACGCGTCCGAAGCCACGTGGCGCACCGAGCACCGCGCCATCGTGCTCGACTGTGCGGTGGTGCGGAGGCCGCGGGTGTTGGTCGTGCCGGCCGCGGACGGAGCTGGTTTGGCGCTGCCGGCGTGGGTGGTGGACGAGGGGTGCGAGCACGATCCGGACGTGGGGCGGTTCGCGGCGCAGGCGCGTGAGCGGCTTGGCGTTGAGGTGGTGGTGCTGCACTACCGCGAGCCCTCGGAGGATGAGGCGGCGCGAGCGCGTTCCGGGACGTGGGTGCTGGAGGCGCGCGGGCCGCTCGATGGCGCACCGGGGGCGCTGCCCGAGGCGGAGTGGGTGCGGCGCGGCGAGTTGGCGCGGCTGACAGATCCGGACGAACGGCGGCTGGCCGAAGAGGTAGCGCGGCAGCTGGAGAACGGCGTCTCGCCACCCGGCCGCTGCGCGTGGGCGGCGCCGGGGTGGCTCGACGAGGCGGCGTCCTGGATGGTGGCGAGGCTCGCGGCGCTTGGCCGCCCCGCGGTGGGGCCGATCGCGCAATTCCGCAGCAACAGCATCTCGAGCGTGGTGCGCGCGCCAACCCGGCGCGGTGATGTCTATCTCAAAGCGGCCTGCCGCCACTTCCGGACCGAGGCACGCATCACCCAAGGGCTTGCGGCGCAGTTCCCCGAGCACGTGCCGGTCGTGCTGGCGGCGGACGTGGAGCGGTCGTGGCTGCTGATGGAGGACTTCGGTCCCTCACTGCGGCGCGTGGGACCGACGCGCGAGTGGGAGCGCGCGCTCTGCCTCATGGGCGAGCTGCAGCGGCGCTGCGTCGACCAAACCGATTGGCTCTTTGCGATCGGCGCCGCCGACCGCCGGCTCTCGGTCCTGCGCACACAGGTCACCGCGCTCCTGGAGGCGCCCGAGACGCGCCGCGAGCTGGATGCGGACGCGCTGGCCAATCTCGTGGCCCGCACTCCTGAGCTAGAGGGCGCGTGTGACGCGCTCGCCGCGTGCGGCGTGCCTGAGACGCTGATTCACGGCGATCTGCACGCGGGGAACGTCGCGCTCCGGGACGGCCGCATCGCCCTCTTCGACTGGACCGACGCCGCCGTGGCGCACCCCTTCCTCGACCTGATCACCTTCCTGCCCAACCGGCGCCGGCGACCCGTGGATGCCGACGACCCGGATGCAGCGGCGCAGCGGCTACTCGATGCCTACTTGGAAGGTTGGACGACCTTTGCGTCACCCACGCAGCTGCGCCGCGCGGTCGACCTGCTCCAAACCGTCCAAGCGCTGCACCACGCCCAAAGCTATCTCCAGATCCTGCGCAGCATCGAGCCGGCCGACCACTGGCAGTGGCAGGGCGAGCTGGGGGAGTGGCTCGCGCCGCTCGTGGAGCGCACAAGAACGGATGGCAACTGGCGGAACAGGAACAGAGCGGGGAGCGGCGCCGCCACCACGATCGCCGCTTGCGGCCAAAGATAGCGCACGAAGGGGGTTCCGTGCGAGTTCTGGCCACAGCTTGCCCTCGAGCAGCTGTCGGACGGCAGAACCGCGGACCTCCTCAAGTGGCACGGGCAGACGTGTGGTGGGGGCCGCCGCGGACGGGCCTCCCGGCCACCGCGCGGGCACCGGTCGGGAAACGCGATGCCGGCAGGGGCGTGTGGGGGGCAAAATGGCGTTGGACGTCCCGCCCGCGGCTGGGGCGGCCGCGGCTGAGCGCCGAGGTCCGCGAACTGCTCGCCGCGATGGCGCGGGACACCCGTTGTGGGGGAGCGAGCGGATCCGGAGCGAGCTGCTAAGGTGGGGATCACGGTCAGCACGCGCTCGATCCCGCGGTGCCGGCGGCGCGGCCCCGCCGGCCCGCCGAGCCAGCCCTGGCGCACCTTCCTCGCCAATCGTGCGGGGGCCATCTGGGCGGTGGACCTGTTCACCGTGCAGGCGCGCTGGCCTTCCGCCCGCGGTACGGGCTCGTGTGCATCGCGCACGGGCGCCGCGAGCCGGTGCACGTAGACGTGCCCGCGCACCCCACCGCCGCCTGGGGCTGGCGCCAGCTCGTGGAGGCCACGGCCTGGGGGCGCCGGCCGCTTCGGGCGCGGTGTCGGCCTTCAGGCAGGCGACACCCACGACTCGGGCAGGTGGGCCAGGTAGACCTGCGGGTGGCCCGACGCGTCGGAGGTGTAGACGACGCCGCGCCCGTCCGGGGTGAACGACGGGTGCGGGTGCGTCCACTGGGGGCCGTAGGCCGCCTCCGGCACCGGGCCCTCCCAGATCGGCTCGGGCTCCGCCCACTGATAGCCCTGAGACGA
>DATAAG010000011.1:0-8960 GCA_036260235.1 Longimicrobium sp. | reverse complement strand
GTTCGGCCGCGGGGGCTGCTTCATCCATGGATGCGAATCAATGCGTGCAGCCGGCGACCTCAGACACTGCGAACAGCGTCGAGATCTGCCGGCGTCAGATGTGGGTACGAGTCGAGAATCTGCTGTTCCGTCCAGCCCCTGGCGAGCAGGCCCCGCAGAAACTCTACCTGAGCCGCGTGCCGCGCACGACCGGTTTTCCGACCAGGATTGCCGGATCGGAATGGATGCGATCCTTCAAGTGCATCGCTCCCTTCTTTGGCTTACTCACCGCCGCGACAGCGCCTGCACCCACTCGGGCACCGTGGGCTCGCCGGCGAAGAAGGCGCCGCGCCTGCCCTGCGTGAGCGCCCAGCGGTGGATCCAGGTGATCCCGGCCGGGCCCGTGTACGTGTCCTCGGACGCGTAGGCGGGGTCCTGCAGCGCCTGCTCCAGCGGGATGAAGGAGTAGCCGCGCCGCCGGTACATCTCCGCCAGCCGGCCGAAGTGGTCCGCGTTCAGGTTGTTGGCGTGCAGCAGCAGCACCTGCCGGATCTCGCGCCCGAAGAGCGCCACGGACTGCTGCTCGTAGTACGCCGTCACCGCCTCCATGTAGCGCACGTACTCGTCCGCCAGGCGGCGGCGGGTGGCGTCGTCGGGGGCCAGGTCGTACGCCGCGGCGAAGACGTAGTCGTTGTTGTCGATGGTCACCGGGGCCACGCGGTAGCCGCGCTCCGCCAGGAATCTCTCGAACCGCCGCCGGTCCTCCAGGCTGCGCCCGGCGTGCAGGAAGGGGTGCCGGAAGAAGCGCGGACGCCGCCCCGACGCCTCCATCACCAGCCGCGTCACGCTGTCCCCGCGCGCCACGTCGGCGATGTACGCGTCCACGGGGGTGGTGTGGAAGTCGGGATGCGAGTACGCGTGGTTCCCCAGCTCCAGCCCCGCCTCCACCCACCGCCGCAGCAGCGCCACCCGCCCTTCGTCCACCCGTCCGTCCGTCAGCAGCTTCTCCTCGTTCACGAACCCGATCGCCGGCACCCGGTGCTCCGCGATCCGGCGCAGCAGCCGGTCCGTGATCCCCGCGTGCATCGCCACCGACCGGTCCCCCTGCGCGATCGCCGGCAGGTCGTCGAAGGTGATCGCGACCATCCGCGCGTCCTGCCACTCCGGCTCCGCGGCGGCCGCCTTCATTGCGACGACGGGCGCCGCCGCGTCCCGCGCGCTCGGCCCGCCGGCCAGCGCGAGCACCGCCGTCACCCCGGCGGCCGCCGCGACGGTGGCCAGAATCCCCTGCGTCATCGTCCGCCGGTCAATCGCCATCGGCCAAACCCCATTCGCGGTCACTCACGCACTCACGCACTCACGCACTCACGCACTCACGCACTCCCCTCACCGCCCCGCCGCCGCGCGGATACGGATCGTGCGCTCCAGGTCGTCGCGGGACTGCAGCACCTTGCGGCGGATGTCGATCGGCAGCTCCGGCGTCTCGGCCAGGAAGCGGTCCACGATCGCCAGCGCCTCCGGCGACGCGTGCCCGCCGATGAAGGCGCTGATCCACCGCGGCAGGAAGAAGATGCGGCGGTTGTCGCGGATCCACTCCAGCCGGTCCAGCGACGGCCGCAGGTACTGCAGGGTGAGTTCGGAGTGCAGCGGCGCGTTGAAGTTGGCGGACGCCGCCGTCACCCACTCCTCGTTGAGCGCGGGGTCGTCCAGGAAGCGGGCGAAGTACCGCGCCTTCACGTCCGCCGCCGGGATCGCCGCGCCCGCGATGTACGCGCGGCGCCCCGCGTCCGGCGTGCTGTCGCGCGCCGCCTCCGCGGCGATCATGGCGTCGGGGTCGGCCTCGCCCAGCGCGATCAGCCGCTCCACGATGCTCCACCGCGTGGGCTGCTTCACCGCCCCGCCGTCGAAGGTGCGCGCGCCGGCCAGGTACTCGCGCAGCACCGCGCGCCCCGCCTCCGTGCGCGCCGTGGCCACCAGCATGTCCAGCGCGGCCTTGCGCGCGCCGTACCCCAGCGACGCGTCCGCCGAGCGCGCCAGCAGCAGCCGCTCCCACTGCCCGTACAGCGGATCGCCCGCGTCCCGCGCCGCGTAGGTGGAGATCGCCGTCCACGCGCGGCCCATGTTGAGCCCGGCGATCTGCTCGTCCTTCTCCCGCGGCAGCTCGCGCATCGCGATACGGGCGAAGAGCGCCGGGTCCATCCGCGCCTCGCGCACCTCGTCCCACAGCGCGCCCCACAGCATCGCGCGCCGCAGGCCGTCCGCCTCCTCCCCCACGTGCTCCGCCACGAACTCGCGGCTGCGCTCGTCCAGCAGAAAGAGGCCGTACGCGTGGTCGCCCTCGTTGCTCCACACGTAGTCCGGCGCCGGCATCCCCCGCGCCTCGCGCACCTCCATCACCTCCTGCCCGCCACTCACGCGCAGCACCACGTCGTCGCGGCCGCGGTACGCCAGCCGCACCTGCGTGTGGATCGGCCAGAAGCCGCCCGGGTCGCCCGGCATCTCGCGCGCCGGCCGCTGGCGCAGCGCCAGGCTGGTGATCCGGCCGTCCCGCACCTGCAGCGCCGTCTCCACCACCGGCATCCCCGCCCGCAGGATGTACTGCTCGCCGAAGGTGGTGAGATCCATCCCCGACGTTTCCCGCAGCGCCGCCAGCAGGTCGCGCCAGGTGGCGTTGGCGTACGCGTGGCGGGTGAGGAAGAGCGTGAGCCCGGCGCGGAACGCCGAGTCGCCCACCATGAACTCCAGCTGCTTCAGGATGGCGGGCGCCTTGTTGTAGACGATGGGCCCGTAGTTGCTCTTGGCCAGGTCCAGGTTGGGCAGCTCCTGCCACACCGGCGTGGTGCCGGAGGTCTGGTCCGTGGCGTACGCCAGCGGCTTGTTGCGCAGGTAGAAGGTCTTCCACGCCTCGGTGCCGGGGTCCAGCTCGTCCTGCATCCGCGCCGCCACGTACGTGCTGAACCCCTCCTTGAGCCACAGGTCGTCGAACCACTCCATGGTCACCAGGTCGCCGAACCACTGGTGCGCCACCTCGTGGTAGATGGTGGACTTGCGGCCGATCTGCTGCCCCAGCGTGGGCGGCTCGCGAAAGATGAACTGGTTCTCGTTGTAGAAGATGGCCCCCACGTGCTCCATCCCCCCGAACGGGAACGCGGGCGCCAGCAGCATGGCGAAGGTGCCGAAGGGGTAGTCCACCCGGAAGTAGCGCTCCAGCCACTCCAGCGCGCGCCGGTTGACGGCGATCAGCGTGTCCGCGTCCACCTCGCGGCCGCGGCTGGCGCGGGCGTACAGGTCGAAGCGCCCGCCGCCGTTCTCCGGCCGCCACACGCGCCACGGCCCGGCCGCGAACGCCGCCAGGTAGGTGCTGATCGGCTCCGTCTCGCCAAAGCTCCAGCGCGCCGCGCCCCCCACGTGCTCCACCCCCTGCACCGGCCCGTTGGCCAGCACCTCCCACGCGACCGGCGCGGTGATCCGGAAGGTGAACCGCGCCTTCAGGTCCGGCTGGTCGAAGGAGGGAAAGAGCTGGTTTGCGTCCGCCGGCACCAGCAGCGTGTACAGGTAGGTGCCGCCGTCCGTGGCGTCGTTGAAGCGTATGATGCTGGCCCCCGCCGGCGCGATGCGCGCGGTGAAGCCGGCGGCGATGGTGTTCTCGCCCTCGCGCAGCCAGCGCGCGGGGATGCGCAGGTGCCCGTTCTTCCACTCCCCGTCCGTCACCGTCTCCCCGTTGGCCGTGACGGTGCCCAGGAAGGGGCCGCGGAAGTCCAGCACCAGGTCGCCCGCCCCCGGCGCGCGCCGCACGGAGACCACGACGCGGCCCGGCGCGCTGTCCTGCGCCGTCACGTCCAGCTCGAGCCGGTAGCGCACGCCCTCCAGCGTGGCCGCGCGGTGGCGCGCCAGCTCCAGCGACACGCCGGGGCGCATCAGCTCGTCCATCGCGGGCACGAGCGGCGCCTGCGCCCCGGCGGTGGGCACCCACGCCATCACGGCAGCCGCGGCGAGAAGGAAGACACGTCGAACGATCATCGGGAGTCTTTCAAAGCGGAGCGACTGCTCACAGTCCCTTCAGCAGGCACCCCAGGATCAGCAGCGCACCCCCCAGCAGCAGCGCCCACCGGCCGAGGTCGTACGGCAGCTCCACCCCGGCGAGCATCTCCAGCGCGCCCACCAGCCAGAGCAGCACCGCCACGCCCAGCGTGATGCCCCGCGGCGACTGCGGGCGGATGTAGAGCCTGGCCATCGGCGGCCCTCCGGGCGGGGGAGCGGGATGCGGGGAACGTCCAAAGGTAGACGCGCGCCGCCCCGCCGGACAAGCGGAGCGGTGCGCGACAGTGGATGTGACGCCGGATAGATCAGTCGGCGGCGGCGCGCTCGGCGCTGTCCCCTTCGTCGCCCTCCCCGGGGATAGTACGGTCCAGTCCCAGCGGCTCGATCTTCTCGATCTCCGCCATCGCCGGCGAGTGCAGCGCCTCCCACATGTCGCACTCCAGCTGCCCGTTCAGCCAGAACGCCACGGAGTTGCCAAACAGCCGCGACAGGCGCAGCGCAGTGTCGGGGGTCAGTGCGCGTTTGCCTTTGACCAGCTCGTTCACTCGCACGTACGAAACACCGATACGCTTCGCGAGCTCCGCCTGGCTCATGCCCAGGGGCTTGAGGAACTCTTCCAGCAGCATCTCACCTGGATGCGTGGGGCGTCGGTTGGCGGGCAGGCGTACGGCGAGCTTGATGTATTCCATGGGTTCCTCTCAAGGGCAGGTCCGAGGATCACGGCACCCCGTCAGTGGTAGTCGACAATCTCCACCTCCGCCGGACCCTCCTCCAGCCACACGAAGCAGATGCGATAGCGATCGTTGATCCGGATGCTGTGCGCCCCGCGACGGTCGCCCTTCAGTGGCTCCAGGCGGTTGCCAGGCCGAGAGAGCAGATCTTTGAGCGTCTCGGCGCGGTTCAGCAGGTTCAGTCTTCCAACCGCAGCACGCCAGAGCTGCTGAGGGCAGGTTTTTCGCGCGGCGCGGGTATCGTGACTCTGAAAGACGTCGCGCGTGCCTTCATCCTTGAACGAGACGATCATCGTGCCGTCGGTGAGCAGGTGGGCGGTGGGACTGCGCTTCGCCACCCGCCGCGCACCCGGCTCTCCGACGCACGGAGACTATAACGGGTAACGTTATATGTGGCAAGATTTCAGGTGCGGGACAGGCTGGCGGCGCGCACATCCTGGCGGTGCGGCGCAGCTCCCGCAATGGCTTGCGCTTACGTCGTGCGGCAGGTGGCGCGATGTGAACGATGTAAACGGCCGGCACGCTCCCTGCGCCGCGTCCACGGCATGAACGGTTCACGAATCTTTCTGCTGTCGCCCGCCTTTTGCGGGGGCAAGCGCGGCCAGATGGTGATGCGCGACGCCGCGTCGTTCCCGCTGGCGAAGCAGCTGCGCACGCCGCAGGGCGCGCCGCTGGGCGAGGTGTTCAGCTTTCTGAGCGGCCTGTACTTCCGCGGCAAGATGGCGTACGTGCAGGCGTTCTCGCGGCCGCCGGAGGGCCTCCCCGGCGCGCTGGTCATCACGCCCACGCGGGGGCTGGTGCCGCCGGAGTCGCACGTCACGCTGGACGTCATCCGCGAGTTCGCGGAGCAGGGAGAGGTGGCGCTGAACAACCCGCGGTACAGGGGCCCGCTGGAGACGCACGCCCGCGCGCTGGACGAGGCGGCCGGGCCCGAGACCTGCTACGTGCTGCTGGGCAGCATCGCATCCGACAAGTACGTGAACGTGCTGACGCGCATCTTCGGCGAGCGCCTGCTCTTTCCGGTGGACTTCGTGGGCCGCGGCGACATGAGCCGCGGCGGCCTGATGCTGCGCGCCGCCGCGGAGGGGCCGGAGCTGGAGTACGCGCCCGTGCTGGGCGCCGTGCGCACGGGCGCCCGCCCGCCAAAGCTGGCGCCCCGCCGGTGGAAGGACCGCGCTTGAGCGCGCGGGCCGCCGCATCCGCCGCCTCCTCTGGCCGAAAGAAGCCCGCCGCCTCCGCGCGCGCGAAGCCCGCCCCGCCCAGCGTGGCCGGGGCGGACGTCTCGCCCGACGTCATCCCCCAGAAAGGAAAGCAGTGCGAGGTGCGGGTGGGGGGCCGGCAGGTGCGGCTCACCAACCTCCACAAGCCGTTCTGGCCGGAACTGGGGATCACCAAGGGCGACCTGCTGCGCTACTACGTGGCCGTCGCCCCCTACCTGCTTCCCCACCTCGTCGACCGGGCGATGGTGATGAAGCGCTACCCCAACGGGTGGAACGGTCCGTTCTTCTTCATGAAGCGCACGCCGGAGAACGCGCCGCCCTGGCTGAAGACCTGCTCCATCGAGCACGCCAGCAAGAGCGTGATCGACTTTCCCATGGTGCAGAACCTGGCCTCGCTGCTGTGGGTGGTGAACCTGGGGTGCATCGACCTGAACCCCTGGTACGCCCGCTGCGACGACACCAACCGGCCCGACTTCCTGCACTTCGACCTGGATCCCGTCCCCGGCGCGGACTTCGCGCGGGTGCGCGAGACGGCGCTGATGGTGCGCGACAACCTGCGGCGGCTGGGGATGAAGTCGTACGCCAAGACCACGGGATCCAAGGGGATCCACGTGTACGTGCCCATCGTCCGCGGGCCCGCGCAGAAGCAGGTGTGGGCCTTCGCCAAGGAGTTCGCGCGGGTGATGGAGAAGCTCGATCCCGCGCTGGTGACGGCGGAGTACCGGGTCGCGAAGCGGCCCCGCGGCCGCGTGCTGGTGGACTACAACCAGAACGCGTGGGGACGCACCCTCTCCTCCATCTACTCCGTGCGGGCCAAGCCCAGCGCCACCGTGTCCATGCCGGTCACCTGGGAAGAGGTGGAGCAGGGGGTGGAGATCGAGGACTTCACCCTGCTGAACGCCCCCGAGCGCATCCGCCGCACGGGCGACCTGTGGAAGCCCGTGCTGGCCAGGCGCGGCCGCTTCGACCTGGCGGACCTGCTGTGAACCTGCCCATCCCCATCGACTACCCGCCGGCGGAGAGCGAGCAGGCGGACGCGCTTCCCACCGGCCCCGGCTGGCAGTACGAGCCCAAGTGGGACGGCTTTCGCTGCCTCGCCTTCCGCGACGGCGACGAGGTGGACCTGCGCTCCAAGGCCGGCAAGCCCCTGGCGCGCTACTTCCCGGACGTGGCGGATGCGCTGCGTTCCCTCCGCGCCAGCCGATTCGTGCTGGACGCGGAGATCGTCGTCCCCGTGGGCGACACGCTCTCGTTCGAGGAGCTGCAGCTGCGCCTGCACCCGGCGGCCAGCCGCGTGCAGAAGCTCGCCGCCGCGCACCCGGCGCTGGTGGTCGCCTTCGACCTGCTGCTGGGGCCGCGCGGCGGGCCGCTGACCGATCGCCCCCTGGAGGAGCGGCGGGAGAAGCTGGAGGCGTTCGCGTCCCAGTTCTTCGGCGCGGGAGAGCGGGTGCGGCTCTCGCCCGTGACGCGGGACGAGGAGCAGGCGCGCGCCTGGCTGCAGCAGGGCGAGCGCGGGCTGGACGGAGTGATGGCCAAGCGCCTGGACGAGCCCTACCGCTCCGGCGAGCGCGCGGGGATGGTGAAGGTGAAGAACGTGCGCACCGCCGACTGCGTGGTCGGCGGCTTTCGCTACGCGCAGAAGGAGCCCATCGTGGGGTCGCTGCTGCTGGGGCTGTACGGCGACGACGGAAAGCTGCACCACGTGGGCTTCTGCTCCAGCATCAGCCGCGAGGAGCGGAGGGAGCTCACGCCACGGCTGGAGGCGCTCCGCAACCCGCCCGGCTTCACCGGCTCCGCGCCGGGCGGGCCCAGCCGGTGGAGCGCGATGAACCCGCGCAGCACGGAGTGGGAGCCGCTGGCGCCGGAGCTGGTGGTGGAGGTGGGATTCGACGCCTTTACCGGGGGCCGCTTTCGCCACGGGACGCGCTTCTACCGCTGGCGGCCGGACAAGGCGCCGGAGCAGTGCACCTTCGCCCAGCTGGGCCCGGCGGGCCGCTCCTCGCTGCGCCTGCTGGGGGGATGATGCTCGCCGCGCGGGACACGCCTCGTCCCCGCGCGCGGACACCCCGGCAGTGGGACATGACCGTCGCCGCACCTCCCCCCGCCACGCTGAAGCCTGTATCTACGCCACCGTTCGCGGCGTGATGCGGTGGATGGCCTGCATGGTGCAGATTGCGGCGCGCCGCGCGAATCTGATCCACGTCGGCGGTTCGCGTGCGCAGGCCGAACCGTGCACCCGCCCCGCGTCTCGACGTCTGGCCGGGCGGGGCGCACGCAACCCGTTCAGAAGAGACCGAGAGATGAAGAAAGCAGCTGCTGGTTTCGTCGCCACCGTCGCCACCGTGGCGCTCGCGGGCACCGCGCAGGCGCAGATCTGCGCGGGCTATCCCACCGGCGACCGCGGGATGTACTTCGGCGGCCGCGCCGACTTTCCGGAGAACGTGAGCTCGTTCGGCGTGGAGGCCAACTACAACTTCTCCGGCCCGCTGGGCTTCTACGGCGGCCTGAACGTCATCTCCACCGACAACGACGCCGCCAACGACGACAGCGAGGACGAGCTGTTCGCGGGCGTGGCGTTCGAGCTGGCGTCGCTGGGGCTGGTGGTGGGCCGCGTCTCGGTGTGCCCGGTCGCCGAGCTGCGCAACATGGACCTGGGCGACGACTCGTACACGGAGATCCCCATCGGCCTGGGCGTGGGCGGGGGGCTGGGTGTTCCCGGGGTCGCGGTCTCCGGCTACGTGCAGCCGCAGGTGGTGATCAGCCAGATCGACATCGGCGCCGTGGACGAGACGGAGACCAACTTCGGCATCAAGGCGGGGGCGAACATCGGCTTCGGCCTGCTGAGCGTGGGGGGCGAGGTCCGCCACCTGTTCATCAGCGACACGGAGGATCTCATCGGCGCCGTGCCGGGGCGCGACGAGACCATCTTCGGCATCCGCTTCGGCATCCGGCTCTGAAGCCGCTGCGGGGGGCACACGGCCGCGGGGGG
>DATAAG010000010.1:0-3485 GCA_036260235.1 Longimicrobium sp. | reverse complement strand
GCCGATTGTCGGCCGTCCCGCCCTGGTTTCGTTCGCCGGAGCTTACGCGGCGCCGCGCTTTTCCAGGCTGCGGGCGTACTTGCGGAAGGCGTCCACCACGTCGTCGGCGTAGGCGAAGATGTTGCCCACCGCCACCTCCGCCTCCTTGGGCAGCGCCAGCTCCAGCGCGTCGATGGCGCGGCGGATGGCCTGTGCCCGGGCGTGCCCGGCGGTCTTCTCCACGTTGGGCCGCCTGCCGCGGCGCCGGCGCTGCGGCCTGCTTTCCAGCGCGGCGCGGCCCTCGTCCGTCACCGACACCAGGCCGTTGCGCTCCACGATGCAGTCGCGCGCCTTGAGCGCGCGGATCACCCGGCCATCCAGGCCGTCCGTAGAAACAGGGCCGCTCTGCCGCGTGAGGAATCGCAGCAAATCGCTCTGTTTTTCATTCAGTGCTTGTGCCATGCGACAAATCTGTCCACGCGAGGGATGGAATGCAAGAGGATTATTACGGCTTTTTGGCTCCCGCAGGCAAGGGATGCGGATTTTCGCTCGGTACGCGACATTCGGCTTCGTATCCCGCGCTGGCGCAACGAGAAAAGGGACGGAAAGGCGCGCCACGCATCCGACAGCGGCGTTACGAAAGTGGCCGCCCCGTAACATTGCCGTCCGGGCCCGCTTTCGATCAATCCCGCATCGCCTCCGGATCGATTCCCTGGCGCGCGCACCACGCGCGGTACGCGGAGGGAAGGATCTCCGAGGGCTTGATCTCGCTGCGTCCGCCCCAGAAGACGTTGGTGTAGCCGACGGGGATCCCCGCCTCCTCCAGGTGCCGGTCGATGGCGGCCTTGTGGGCCAGTACCGTCTCCTTCTCCGTGCCGTGCGCCACGCCCATCACGTTCACGTTGCCGAACTCCGGGCCGCCCTCGCGCCAGTACGCGTGGGTCATGATGTAGTGGCGGCCCACCTCGCGCCCGGCATCCATCTCCCGTCCCGGTGGCACCTGCCAGTGGAAGAGGGCGTTGTAGCGGGTGACGCGCGTTCCGCCCGCGGAGGGCTTCACGTGCTCCAGGAAGGTGCTGAAGCGCCCCACCACGCCGCGCTCGTTCAGCCCGCGCGCCGTGGCCAGGAACAGGTCCAGCGGCACGCCGGCCTCCGCGGCGCGCGCGGCCCAGGGGTTCTCGACGATCTCGTCCACCGCGAACTCGCGCTTGAGCGGCCCCAGCACCTGCCATTCCAGGTCGGAGAGCTCCACCACGGTAGTGTCCTGCACGTGGCCGGGCTCGTCGCTGCGGGCGCCGGGCTCCATCCCCCGGCGGCGGACGTGCCCCACGCCCAGGGTGAAGAGCGCGCGCGCCGGCATCAGCCTGAACGCCTCCGCGCCCATCTGGCGGCGCAGGTGCTCCGCGTGCTTCTGCAGCGAGAAGCCCTGCGGCACCTTGAGCGTGGTCCACAGGCGGTAGACGGAGCCGGGGGTCTCGGCGTCGGTGGAGCGGATGACCACGTGGCCGGAGAACGGGTCTTCCTGGAACATGTAGTTGAAGGCGGCGTCCAGCCGGTCCGGCGCCACCTTCCACGCCACCAGCGCGCCCGGGGCCAGGTTGGTGGCCAGCATGGTCTGCCGCACGCGGCGGATGACCCCCGCAGCCAGCATGGCGCGGATGCGCTCCAGCACGGTGGGGAGGGGAACGCCGGAAAGGCGGCTGATCTCCGCGAAGGGCTCGTCCTGAAAGCCCTGGAAGCGGTCTTCGGAGACGGCCAGGATCTGCGCGTTCACGGGATCGGTGACCTCCACCGGCACCGTGGTCGTCCCGCCGTCGTCGATGTGCTCGCTCATGCCTGCCCGGTTGCTCTCATCGCGCGGCGCCTGCTTCAGCATCCGCGGTTCGGAGGCGCGCCGCGTCCGCAAGATGCGCCCCCGCGCGCCCCGCCGACAGGGGGAGCCCTCACCCGGCTCGCCACCCTGTTCCACAAGAAGCGTGGGAGACGGGTGCACGTCAAGGCGGTCGCGATGCGTCTCCCAAGGGGGGGCCATACGCCTTCGCGTTCCTGCTCGTTGCGAAGCTGATCCGGTAGTCGCAGCCTCCACGCCGGAGCGAATGATGCCCATTGCGAAACTAAAGCGGGAATCGCCGCGCCCGCGCCGGAGCGACTGAAGTCGCCGCTGGAAATTCGCAAAGTCCGCCTGCGCGGACTGCATCGCTGCCTCAGAGTGTGTTTAAGAATCGCACGCGTGGATTTGATTTCCTGAGGGAGGCGCCGCGCTGAGCTGTTCGTTACCACGAGCCCAGGGCGCCGACCGAAGGATCTACCGTGCCCGGGTGCGAGGCTGGCCGGGAGACACAAGTCCAGCCCCGCGGTTGTGCCGGCCAGATCCTTCGGTCGCGCGCAAGCTGTCGTGCGGCAGATGGTTCCGGGTGTGCGCGCCCTCAGGACAACAATGCTCTTTATCCGAGACCGATTTTAAACAAACTCTCAGGAGCGGGTGGCGAGCTCGGGTGGAAGCAGTTACCGGATTCGATTCGCAATGAGCATGATTCGCCGATGCAAATTCGCGAAGTCCGCCTTCGCGGACTGCACCGCGGCCAGATTCTCCCAACGGAGAGCTCCAGCGGAGGACGAGGCCGAGCGTACCGGATCCGGTTCGCAACAGGCATCGATCGCTTTCCACTGGGATTTCAATTCAATCGCTTTCTCACGGCGGTATCATCACTGTGAGGGGGCCGGCAGTGCGCATCATCCTTTCGTACTCTGCTGCCTGGAGTTACACTGTCGTCACAGCACTCACCGCACTCCCACCCAGAATCCCCCCGCCCGGAGGTCCCGTGCGTTCCAGGCATCTCTTCACCGTGGTGCTCGTCGTTCCTTTTGTGTTCGCCGCCTGCAGCGGCGGAGGCGGGCGCCGTCCGTCGGCCGGGCCGCCGCCGGCGGGCGCGGTCGCCATGGCACCGGCGTCGGCCGTGGAGCAGTTCATCGGGCTGGCGGCGCAGCAGCGGTACACGGAGATGGGGTACGTCTTCGGCACGGCGCGCGGGCCGCTGGCGGAGCAGCAGGCGCCCGAGCGCGTGACCCGGCGCATGCAGGCCATCGCCGGGCTGCTGCGCCATGACACCTACTCCATGACCGGCGTGCAGCCCGTCGCCAACCGGCCGGAGGCGCGGCTGGTGACCGTGCAGCTGCGCCAGGGCCGGCGCGTGGTGAACGTGCCGTTCACCGTGGTGCAGGGCCCCGGCGGCCGCTGGCTGGTGGAGGTGGTGGACATCGAGGCCGCGATGCAGCCCCGGGGATAGGGTACAGGGGACAGGTTACAGGTTACAGAGGACAGGTTACAGCCGGCCTGCGATTGTCGCGCGGGCCGGTTCCTTTTGTCTGAGCTTGACTTTGTCCAAGTTGATGCTGTAGTGCGGCGGCAGGTCTCGCCAAAACACCCGTCCAGTTTACATTGGGTGCATGTGCCTGCCTACCACCGCCGTCGCGTCCGGATACGCGGAGTTCGAGGCGCTCGTCCT
>DATAAG010000009.1:0-2078 GCA_036260235.1 Longimicrobium sp. | reverse complement strand
TGATGTGATGGAAGGCGCCCCGCGGCTACAGGCGCTGAATGGAAAGGTCCGGTGCGAGCCGCCGCGCCCCCTCCGGGCTCGCATGACTCGCCCACCTCCCCCAAAAACCCCTGGGGGAGGTTGATGGATGACGAGAGATTCGTGCGAGACGTCTTTCGTCCCGCAGGGTCGGCGCAGCAGTCAAGGACTCAGAATGACAGGTGTTTTTCCGGGACTGGTATCAGGGCGGTTGCGAACCGGACTGACCCGGGGCTGCCGGCCCGTTCTCTCCAGCCATCACGGACCCGGCGGGGGCTCGGCGAGCTCCGGGGTGGGCAGCGGGGTTTCGCGCCGGTGCAGCGTGCCCCGCTGGACCACGTAGGCCACCGTCTGCGTGTTGCGGATGTCCTCGGAAGGGTCCGCCCGCAGGACCACCAGGTCCGCCACCTTCCCGGGCGCGATGGTGCCCAGCGAGTCCTGTGCGCCGAGCGCCTGCGCCCCGCGTTCCGTGGCGCTGCGGATCGCCTCCAGGGGAGAGAGTCCCGCCCGCCCCACCAGGAGCTGCAGCTCGGCGTGGATGTTGGGCGTGACCGTGCCGATCGCGTCCGTGCCGGCCACCACCGGGACGCCCATCTCGTGCGCCCGCCGGGTCACCTCCACCGCCCACCGCACGATGCTGTCGCCGCGCACCCGCGCGGCGCTGTCCCCGCGCGCCACGCTGGAGGCGATGATGAAGAGGGTGGGCTCGAACAGCGTGCCGCGGGCGCGCATCCCCTCCAGCAGCGCCGTGACCGGCGGAGACGAGGCGGAAACGGTCTGCATCAGGCGGCTCCGGCCCTCGCCCCCGCCCGCCGCCTCTGTCGGCGCCACGGCGGCCCAGATCATCTGGTCGCCGTGGCTCAGCACGTCCGCTCCCGCCTCCACCACCTGGTCCGGCCGGGTGGGCGGCACCACGGCATGGCTCCACACCCGCAGCCCCGCGGCGTGGGCCGCGCGGGAGAGCGCGGCCAGCCGCGCCGGCGGCACCGCCGAGAACACCTTGATCCCCGTGGCGCCCAGCGCCCGCGCCTCTTCCACGATGGAAGGGATTTCGGCGTCACTCTGCAGCAGGCGCACGCCCCGCCCCCGGCCCGCCGGCGACCCGCTGGACCAGTAGCGAATGCGCGCCGAGTCGTAGGTTTCGAACCACCGCGGCCCCGCCACCACGGCGGAGAAGTAGATCCGGGGAGAGGGGGCGGTATCGGCCGCGGCGCCGCGCGCGAGCTCCGATACGCGGACCGCGTTCCCGCCCATGTCGCGCAGCGTGGTCACGCCGCCCATCAGCATGCTGCGCAGCAGCGCGGGGTAGATGGTGCCGCGGTCGAAGGTGGCCAGGTGCGCGTGCGAGTCGATCAGCCCGGGGATGACGTAGTGCCCGCGAAGGTCGAGCACCCGGGTGCCCGGGGGGAGCGGCCGCGTCCCGGCGGGGAAGAGGTCGGCGATCCGGCCGTCCCGGATCAGGACCGTCATTCCGGGCCGGGGCGCCGCCCCCGTGCCGTCGATGACGGTGACCTCCTGCAGCGCGAGTGGCGGGGCGGCCGGCGGCTGCGCGGCCGGCCCTCCCCCGCACGCCGCGGCGAGCAGCACCAGCAGCCGTGCGAGCGGTGTTCTCATGAGATCTTGTCCTGGTTGATCTCGCGGCCGATCCGCGCCGGGGCCGGCCTCGACGAGCGCAGGGAGAGCGCCTCCTCGGAAGACGGCGTGGCGAAGCTGTTCCAGGCGCAGACTTCCTGGGGGAGGCCTCGACGTCCCGTCCTGTGATCCCGCGCTCGTCTCGACGACGGGCGGTGAGCGCCAGGCGCAAGGACTGAACCCCTCCAGGCAAGACCACGTCCCCGCGAGGCATTCCCGGCGGCTGGCGACAGATGATACCAGATCCGCGAGAGAATGAGCCTCATACCGAATCAGGATGACTGTCATCTGAGCTTGACTTTGTCCAAGTTGATGCTGTAGTGCGGCGGCAGGTCTCGCCAAAACACCCGTCCAGTTTACATTGGGTGCATGTGCCTGCCTACCACCGCCGTCGCGTCCGGATACGCGGAGTTCGAGGCGCTCGTCCT
>DATAAG010000008.1:0-8240 GCA_036260235.1 Longimicrobium sp. | reverse complement strand
GCGATCCCGCCCCGGATCACCCGCCCGCGGCGACCGGCTCCGGCGCGGGCGCGGGCGCGGCGGCGGCCTCGGCGGCGCGCTGGGCGAGCACGGCTTCGCGGGCGCGGCGGATGGCGTCCAGGTTGAAGCGCATCTCGCGCTTGAGGTTGGACTTCACGCTGCAGCAGGTGCGCTCGCCGTGGGTGATGCGCGTCACCGGGCAGGCGGCGCCCTGGCAGCCGGGGAGCACGTAGCAGCTCTGGCAGAGCTGGTCCGTCTCGAAGAGCGGCGCCACCCACTTCAGCAGGTGCGCGTCGTTCACCTCCAGCTTTCCCTCGGGGGTGATGCGCCCCACCACGTTCTCCGGCAGCTCGTCCAGCACCACGGTGCACTTCATCAGCTTGCCGGTGGCGCCCACGATGAAGTGGTACGGCCGTCCCGCGTAGCACACCTGGCTGCCGGGGGTGGAGATCCCGTGGATGCCGCCCTCGGGGTTCAGCCCCAGCCCGATGGCGCGGCCGCGCAGCTCGTCCAGCACGTAGCGGTGCTCCGCCACGCCGCAGGTGTCGAGGGCGTCGTCGTTGGGGCCGCCCCATTTGCCCACCTGCCGAAAGCGCAGCTGGTAGCGCGGGTCACCGGCGAAGTCCTCGCTCAGCTGCTCCAGGAAGGGCCCCAGCTTGAGGTAGTTGTCCCGGTCGAAGTTCACCCGCACGGTGATGGTGAACTGCGCCCTGCGCTGCTTCATGGCGCGCAGGTTATCCATGATCACCTGCCAGGTGCCGCTGCCGTCGCGCCCCACGCGCTTGCAGTCGTGCTCCGCCGGCATGCCGTCGATGGTGATCTGGTACTTCGTGCACCCCCACTCCAGCAGCCGCGTCGCCCGGTCCTCGTCCAGCAGGTACCCGTTGGTGGTCATGTGGCTCGTGAAGCCCAGGCCGTACCGGTCCGCGGTCGCGCGAAAGAAGGGGGCCAGCTCCTCGATGGCCTCCCACCCGTACAGCGGCTCGCCGCCGAACCAGTTGGCGCTCAGCTCGCGCAGCCGCGGCGCACGCTCCTCCACCAGCCGGCGCACCCCCTGGCGCACCTCGGGAAGCATGGTGCCGTGGTTGAACTTCTCGTAGCAGTACACGCAGCGGAAGTTGCAGTCCTCGCTGGCCAGCAGGATCATCTGCAGCACGTCGCTGCGCCACTGCTGCTGCCCGAAGAGCATGCGGAAGCGCGCCAGCTCGTCCAGCCCCGCCGGGACCAGGAAGCCGCGCTTCGCCATATGGGCGGCCAGCCCCTCCAGCGGCTCCCGCGCGCCTTCCGAAAGGAGCGCCAGGACGCCGTCGCGGTGCGCCGGCAGGAACTCCGATACCGCACCGGTAAGGGTGTTCCACAGCAGCATCCGTCCGTCGTCGGAGAGGGTGCGGGCGTTGAAGCGCGACGCCGACCACCGCTTCTGCGGCGTATACCGCAGCTGCGCCAGCGGGGGCGCGGGGCCGCGGTCCAGCGGCGAGGAGGTCATGTCGGCCGTGTGCTGCATCGGGCTCTCCTTGGTGGAACTTGTCGAACGGGTGCTGCGGCGCGCGGCCCCCGGGGATCAGGCCGCGGCGGCTTCGAGCGCGGCATCGGGGGCGCGGCCCAGGGCGCGCAGCACCAGCAGCCGGTTGCGCTCCAGCGCCGGGTTGGCGGGGTCCAGCGCCACGGCGCGGTCCAGGTCCTCCAGCGCCTCTTCCGCCCGGCCCAGCGACAGGCGCAGACCGGCGCGGTTGGCCAGCACCAGCGGGTTGGACGCGTCCACGGCGACCGCGGCGTCGTAGGCGGCCAGCGCCTCCTGCGGGCGGCCCAGCGCCTGGCGCTCGCGGGCCAGGTTCACCCAGGGCGCCGGGCGGGCGGGGTCCAGGTCCACGGCGCGGGCGTACGCCCGCTCGGCCTCCTGGTGGCGGGACATGCGGCTGTAGCACCGGCCCAGGTTGAACCACACCTCCGGGTACGGCGCCGACAGCTCGATGGCGCGCAGGTAGTCCCGCTCGGCCTCCTCCGCCCGCCCCAGCCGCAGGTACAGGTTGCCGCGGTCGTTGTAGTACTCGGAGTAGCACGGGTCCAGCTCGATGGCCGCCGAGTAGTGCCGCAGCGCGCGCTCGTGGTCACCCGTCTGCGCGTACACCTGGCCGGCGTTGTAGAGGAGGACGGAGCGGTGCAGGCGGTGGCGCTCCGGCGGCAGGTGCTCGTCCAGCCGGTCCTGGTTCTGGTGCGTGAGGTCGGCCGCCTCGTCCGCGTGCCCCTGGCGAAAGCGCACGAACGCCAGGCCGTTGAGCAGGAACCCGGTCTGAAAGTGGCGCTCCGCCGGCTCCAGCGGCGCGCGCTCCAGCTCCGCCAGCGCCTCGCGCAGGCACTGCTCCGCTCGGTCCAGGTCGCGCCGGGGCAGGTAGCGCGCGTGCAGCATGGCGGCCACGTACAGCAGGTGCGCGCGGTCTTCCGGCGCCGTCACCCCTGCCAGCCCCTCCGTCTCCACCAGCTCCAGCGCCTCCTGCGGACGGCCGGTGGTCACGTACGCCACGTGCATGTTGCTTACGATGCGCGTGCGGGAGTACGGCGCGTCCGGCGCGTCGAAGCAGGCCAGGTTCTCGCGCAGGGCGGGTACGTGGCGGAAGGCGTCCTCGTAGTAGCCCAGGTGGACGAACAGGCTGAGCACGCGGGCATGCCACTCCGCGGCGCGGTCGGGGCGTCCGGCCGCCGTCCACAGGCGAATCACCTCGTGCCCGTGCATGCCCACCCACATGGTGTCCGTGCGCACCCACGCGGCCAGCTCCTCCGCCCGCCGCGCCGCCTCGGCGGGGTCCAGCGGCTCCTCCGGCTCCGCGCCCAGCCGCAGCCGCTCGCGTGCGACGGAGGCGAACGGGGCCAGTTCGGCCGCCACGGCGTCGCCGGCGCCGGGCTCCACCGCCACCAGCAGGGTGAGCCCCAGCGTTGCGCCGCGGCGGCGCAGCAGCTCGCGAAAGAAGAAGCCCGCCAGCCCGCCCCGCCGGTCGAAGTCGTCGCAGGCCAGCATCCACGGGCCGCCGCCGGCGCGCTGGTGCCAGCCGTCCGCCAGGTCCACCAGCCCCTGGGGGATGCGGTACGCCCGGTCCCGCGCGTAGTGGCGCACGGCTTCGTCGCGCTCCGACGTTTCCGTCAGCGGGATGTGCCGGGGCCGCACCCGCAGCCGCAGGTCCGGCAGCACCGCGGTCAGCTCGGTGTCGTGGCGCACGAACAGGTCCGGGGCGCGGGCCTCCAGCTCCGGCAGGATCTCTCGCAGCCAGCCGTCCACCCCCGCCCACATCCCGCCGCGCCCGGCGTCGCAGGCGAGCAGCCAGGCCGCGGTGTCCCGGGCGCGGGCCGCCTGCACCCGCGCCTGGAGCCATTCACGGCGCGCGCGGCCGGCGGGTGCTTCCAGCACGGTGACGTGCGGCGGAGCGGGGGGAGTGAGCGTGGCGTCCATGGCAGGCTCGGGAGGCGCGGGGAACGAAGGGCGCGTGTGATGCGGAGACCGGCCGGGCAGCACCCGGCCGGCCCCCGCCGCAGTGCGTCAGACGCAGCTGCAGTTGGCGTTGATGTCGATGACCGGGCCGCACCCGACCCCATACAGCGCCGCGGCGGTCGCCGCCTCGTAGTCGCCGTACGCGTCGAACGTCTCGAAGCCACCGCCCGGGTTGAAGGGATCCATACTCCACCTCCTCTGAAAAGGGTGACGGGTTACAGCGGGAACTACGCTGTTATCACTAAAAGACAGAATATGCCAGGTCAAGGGTTTCGTTGGCGTGATGTCACAAAAGGTTCTATAGTGAAGAAGCACATGTGCTTAAGCCTTTGCACAATTATGGTGAAACATCTCTTTTTGTCTCTAAAGGAACTTTCAGGACGTGGCGGGGGCCCTGCGACCCTGCCGGCTCGCCGTACACTGGCGATCCTTACAGGCCGTGCAGCGTCAGGGGAGATACGGGAGCTTGCACCGGCTCCCGCACAGGGTCCGGCATCCAGGGTGGGCACACGTCCTTGCCGCGCGGGACCGCGGAAAACGCAGAGAGGACGCGGAGGCAGACTTCCTCCGCGTCCTCTCCCGTCATCCTCCACGTTCTCCGCGTGACTCCCCGCCTCTACCCCGCGCAGACGCGGTTGCGGCCGGCGTGCTTGGCGGTGTACAGGCGGGCGTCGGCGATGCCCAGCAGCTCTTCGGGGGTGTCGGCCTCGTCCAAAGTGGCCAGGCCGGCGCTCAGGGTGACGGCCACCTCGGGGCGGATGGCGGACCAGTCGTGCGCCTGCACCATCGCGCGCAGGCGGTCGCACAGGGCCGACGCCTCGTCCTTGCGCGTCTCCACCAGCACCAGACAGAACTCCTCGCCGCCGTAGCGCGCCACCGTGTCCACCCCAGCGGCGCGGAATCTATTGGCATTGGTAGAGCGCAGGGTTTACGTTCAGGGCGGCTTCCTACTTGGTTGGGGAGGTGCCAAATTCACCGTCATCACGCGAACCGCCCGGCCAGCCACCTCAACCTCAGTCCAATCCCCACCTACGCGTTTAGCTGCCATCTGCGTTCTCGTAGCATCGAACACGACGTAGAAAGTGCCACTCAGTTCCCCATCGTCGTCTTCCCCGACGAGATACTCCTCGATTTCTCGCAGCCCCTGTTCGTGATTTTGGGTTCCTCGCCAAATTTTCGTCTCGTACAAAAACCGGCCGTCTTTTGAGAATACCATCAAATCTGATTGGCCACCACGTACTGGCACCTCACGATAGCTTCGGCTCACCAAAAACGCTTGGAGAAGTGCACGAGCGATGTTCTCCTGCGGCTTACCGTGCACGAAGATATCTGGAGCAGCCTGACGCTCAATGAAGCTCTTGAACTGGCGGAGTTCTCTCTTTGCCGCTTCCACAGGATCGTAAGGCCAGCCAATCATCTGCCGTGCAAGGGCCGTATCCACCCCTCGAAAATCCAAGACAAGGCCGTTGAGAAAAATCTTGATTCTTTGCCACGCTTCTTCTTTGTATTTCTCAAGAAGTTCAAAGCTGGCTATCTGCGACGTCTCGTGAGCAATGCGCATACACTGCTTCCTATAGAAGCGTAAGCACGAATCTAGCTCGCCGCCAAACTCGCGATATGAATGCGCTGTTAGCCGAGCAATATTCGTCTCTGCGAGTTCGTCTGGCATCTCGTAGTTTTCTGGTTCGATAAGATAGTTAAATGCCCGTATTGACCCGTAAAGAAACCAACCAAGAACTTCAAGAAATTGACCGTGGGCATACTCTGGCCCCCGATGAAGCGGCACTGCACGTTCGTGTAATTTCACACACTGCTCTCGTGCAGCCGGAAGGGACATCGCAGAGTGACCGATCAACTCCAAGAGTTGGGCAGTGTCACGAGCGAGGTCAAAATACGGCCGTACCTCTGCATCGAAACGATCTGCAAATTGATGAAGGTTACGCGCTCGGAATAAGGCTTCGGCACGGGTCAACTCCGCATTTGCTGCCGTCCACTGCTTTCGGGCAAATGCTTTGCGGTACTCTGCAACAGCCTGAAAAGCAGCGATAATATCGCTGACAACCTTCGCATTAGACTCACGATACCGCGGTTCACTCCGTTGTGCGATATGGGAGGCGAGTTCCTCCCGTAGCATTTCAAGCAACTCGTAAGCTCCTTCATCCAATCCGTATGCAATTGTTCTACTCACATTGAACAAGTGCCGCATAAAACTGGGAAGATCCTCCGATGTCAGCACCGCCGCCATAAACGCAGGGATTAAAGCATGCCACTCTGCACCCATCCAAATCAGCAACACAGCACGATTGTTGTGGGCTCGAGATAAGTGCGGATGTACCTCCACCAATTGCTCGAAAATCCGGAGGGCTCGATCCCATTCCCCGCAATGCATCAAGGAAAGTGCGAGATTGTGTTCAGCATGTGGGTTCGCGGGATCTCTCCGGAAGATCTCCTCCCGATAGACCACCTCGAGTGCAAACCTGCCTTTCGAGTACGCGTGGTTGGCCCGCCTCTCCAAAAGCTCCAAATCAAGGCTCTGAAGCTTGGCTTTCCATGCGCTCACCGTCTCAACATCCCTGTCCAGAGTTCAAACCACTGAAGTACCTTGGAGATTCATGGTGGAGAATGCAGAATTCTGGCCGCTGGCTTGTTCAGAAGAGGATCACCCGCAGACGCGGTTGCGGCCGGCGTGCTTGGCGGTGTACAGGCGGGCGTCGGCGATGCCCAGCAGCTCTTCGGGGGTGTCGGCCTCGTCCAAAGTGGCCAGGCCGGCGCTCAGGGTCACCGCGAGCTCCGGGCGAATGGCGGACCAGTCGTGCGCCTGCACCATCGCGCGCAGGCGGTCGCACAGGGCCGACGCCTCGTCCTTGCGCGTCTCCACCAGCACCAGACAGAACTCCTCGCCGCCGTAGCGCGCCACCGTGTCGATGCCGCGCGTGTGGTCGTGCAGGATGCGCGCGACCACGCGCAGCACCTCGTCGCCCACGGCGTGCGAGAAGCGGTCGTTGATCCCCTTGAAGCGGTCCAGGTCCAGCATGGCCACCGTGAGCGAGCGGCCGAAGCGCAGGGCGCGCTCCCACTCCACCGCCAGCACGTCGTCCAGGTGGCGGCGGTTGGAAAGGCCGGTCAGCGCGTCCTCGCGCGTCTGCCGCTCCAGCTCCGACGCCTGCTCCTGCAGCTGCTCCAGCAGCCGCGCGCGCTCCTCGTCCGCCCGGGAGAGCGCCTCGTTCTTCTGCCGCAGGATCGCCGCCTCGCGCCGCGTCTGCGCCACCTCGGAGCGGATGAGGGCGCTCTGGATGCGCTGGTTGGTGTCGTTGCTGTAGACGTCGCGCCAGACGGCGTGGTAGGCGCGAAAGTGCTCCAGTGCGCGCTCCGGCTCGCCGCGCAGCTCGTGCACCTTCACCAGCGCCTCGTGCGCCGCGTACACCTGCTGCCGCGCCCCCTGCGCCTGGGCGATGCGCAGCGCCTCGTGCAGGTGCTCCAGCCCGGCGTCCACCTCGCCCAGCCGCGCCTCGAACCCGCCCAGGCGGATGAGGATCTCGGGCTGGTAGATGCGGGCGTCGCGGCTGCGGGCCAGCTCCAGGCTGCGCAGGTAGCAGGCGCGCGCCCTCTCCATGTCCCCGCGCGCCTCGTGGATGCGCCCCAGGTTGGAGAGGCAGCTGGCCTCGTCGGCGTGCCCGGCGGCATGAAGCCCGGCGGCGGCGCGCTGCAGGTGGTCCAGCGCCTCGTCGTAGCGGCCCATCTCCGCGTACGCGTTGCCCATGTTGGCCAGGCACACGCCGGCGGCCTGGGGATCGTCGTCCTGGTGGATGAGCAGCGCGCGCTGCATGTGCTCCAGCACGCGCTCGTACTCGCCGAGCTGGCCGTGGATGATGCCGATGTTGATGAGCGAGTACCCCACCCCGGCCAGGTCGCCGGTGTGCTCGCGCAGCGCCAGGGCGGCCTGGTGGTACTCCAGCGCGGGGCCGAAGTCGCCCACCAGGAAGGCGGCGTGGCCCAGCTGGCTGAGCGAGTTGCTCTCGCCCACGCGGTCGCCGGTGGCGCGCTGGATATCCAGCGCCTCCAGGTGCAGCCGGCCGGCCTCCACGTGCTCGCCGCGGCGGTGGTGCACGTGGCCGATGCCGTTGAGCACGTCGGCACGGCCGCGGATCTCGCCCTCCTCGTCCAGCAGCTCCAGGGCGCGGCCCAGCATCTCCAGCGCGCCCTCGTAGTCGGAGTGGAAGTAGTAGCGCTGCGCCCCCAGCGTCCGCAGCGCCAGCGCCACCCCCACGCCGTACTCCTGCGCCTCGGCCAGGCGGATGGCCTCGCGGGCCAGCGTCTCCGCCCGCGCGCGGTCGCTGAAGCGCAGGCTCCACGCCTCGTCCGCGAGCGCATCCACCCGCGCCCGCACGACGTCGGGAGCGGCGGATGGATCGGCGGACGTGTGGGCGTCGGACGGCGCGACGTGCATCGGCCAGGGGTCAGGCGGGAACGAAGACGGTCGTCACACGCACGGAAGATCGGGCGGGAGCGGCGGTTACGCCAGAGTGGCGGCGATCCGGAGCGCGCGGAGAGGCCGAGGAGCCGGTCCGGATCACCCCGCGCAGACGCGGTTGCGGCCTGCGTGCTTGGCGGCGTACAGGCGCGCGTCCGCGGCGGCGAGGAGCGCGGCCGGCGCATCCAGCCCCACCTCCAGCTCCGCCACCCCGATGCTGACGGTGACGGCGAGGCCGGGGCGGATCGAGGCCCAGTCGTGCACCTCGACCCGCGCGCGCAGCCGCTC
>DATAAG010000007.1:0-20414 GCA_036260235.1 Longimicrobium sp. | reverse complement strand
GTCCGGCATCTCGAACTCCACCCGCGCGGGCTGGTTGGGAACGAACGGCTCCGGGTGCTCGCGGCTGTTGCGGAACCGCCCGCGGAACGGCTCGCCACGGATGAGCTGCTGGTAGCCGCCCATCCGCACCCCGCTGGGGTTGGGATCGGGGTCCGCCGCGCTGTCGGGGTGCACGTCGATCACCTTGACGATCCAGTCGCTGTCCGTGCCGCTGGTGGAAACGTGCAGCGTCACCCCGATGGGCCCCGCGATGGTCACGTCCTCCTGCAGCGGCGGCGTCCGGTAGACCAGGACGTCCGGCCGGGTGGCGGCGAAGCGCTGGTCCGCCGTCATGTACTCGTACGTCATGTACGGCGAGATCCAGCTGATGTGGGGCACCGGGCGCGCCGGGTCGCTCACGTACTCGTCGAACGCGTCCGCGCCGCCGGCGGGCGCGTCCCACGCCAGCCCGCCGCCCTCGCGCAGGTAGAGCGCGCGCGGCTGCGCGCTGCGCGGGGGCCAGGCGTCGTAGCGCCGCCAGGCGTTGGTCCCCGTCTCGAACGCGTACGCCTCCGGCAGCCCCGGGTCCGGCGTGCCCTCCAGGTGGTGGCGAAAGAAGGGGATGAAGACGCTGTCGCGAAAGAACGGCCCCGTCTCGCCGAAGCGGATGTCGCCCAGCACGTCCGCCGGCCCCGATCCCCACTGCCCGTGCGACCAGGGGCCGACGACGAGGTGGTTGGCGATCCCCGGGTTCTGCCGCTCCGTCGCGTGGTAGACGGCGAAGGGGCCGTAGACGTCCTCCGCGTCGAACCACCCGCCCACCGTGAGCACCGCCGGCGGCATGCGCCGCAGGTGCGGGCCCACCGCGCGCCGCTTCCAGTAGTCGTCGTAGTTGGGATGCGCCGCCAGCGAGTCCCAGAAGGCTACGCTGTCGCCGTAGAACCTCGCGTTCACGTTGCTGAGCGGCCCCAGCTCCAGGAAGAAGCGGTATCCGTCCGGCGAGGCGATGTCGAACCCCGGCCGTCCCTGCGAGGTGGGCGCGCGGCGCGGAAAGCCGAAGCCGTTGTAGAAGTGGAAGGTGTGGGCCAGGAAGAGCGCGCCGTTGTGCCGCCAGTCGTCCCCGATCCACCAGTCCCCCACCGGCGCCTGCGGCGAGGTCACCCGGAGCGCGGGGTGCGCGTTGATGCCGCCCACGGCGCTGTAGAAGCCGGGATACGACACGCCGTACATCCCCACCCGCCCGTTGTTGCCGGGAAGGTTGCGCACCAGCCACTCGATGGCGTCCCAGGTGTCGGTGCTCTCGTCCGTGTCGCGCGGGCCGTCGTAGGACGTGCGCTGCGGCCGCGCGTCGTCGAAGGCGCCCTCCGACATGTACCGCCCGCGCACGTCCTGCGTGACCATGATGTAGCCCAGCCGCTGGAACTGCGCCCACGCGCCGCCCGCCGGGTTGTAGCGGTGGTTGCCGTAGCGCCCCACGCTGTACGGCGTGCGCCGCAGGATGATGGGGTGCGGCCGCGTGCGGTCCTTGGGGATGTAGATGGCCGTGTACAGCCGCACCCCGTCGCGCATGGGGATGAGCGTGTCCATCTTCACGTAGTGCTCCGCCACCCACAGCGAGTCCACGTCCTGCGCGGGGGCCGGACGCGGCGTGAGGATCGGGAGGGTGAGGAGGACCAGGAAGGGGAGCAGACGTCGCATGGGATGCTCGCGTGCGAGAGGGCGGCGGGTTGATGCTGAAAATTCAGCATCGCGTGCATGATGGTCCGACGTCTTCTCTGTGTCAAGAAGCTGCTTCGCACCCGCCGGACAGCGACTGAAGTCGCCGCAACGACTACACACTGTCCGCCTTCGCGGACACCAGGAACGGTGCAGTCCGCGCAGGCGGACTTCGTGAAGTTCCAGCAGCGATTTCAATCGCCGGGCGCGGGATTCGGCCACCTGCTGTCGCAGGCTGTAACCTGTAACCTGTCCCCTGTAACCTCTTCCGTCGCCGGCTATTCCCTATTCCCTATCCCCTATCCCCTATTCCCTGCCCGCTCACGCTTCCTCCGCCAGCACGATCACCTTGTCCTCGGGGCCGAGCGTGATCCGCTCCGACTTCCTGGGATTCAGCTTGACCCCGTACGCCGCGTCGTGGTCGAACGCCCGGCTGCACAGGCGGTAGCCGATGGCCACCTGCCCCTGCCGCCGCGCCGACTCCAGCACCGTGTAGAAGGTCACCGGCCTCCCCGGCTCCACGTAGTCGCCCGCCGGCTTCAGGTAGATCTCCGACCCCTCCGGGCTGAACAGCTCGTGGAAGACCGCCGCCAGCTCGCGGTTCTCCGACACCTGCGACAGCAGCAGGCTGATCAGCTTGTCGCTCACGATGAAGTCGTCCGCCCGCGTGGCGTCGGCCAGCTCGCGGTTGCGGATGTCCAGCATCTCGCTGACGATGGAGAAGTCCTGGTTCAGCCGGTCGGCGATGTCGCGCAGGTGCAGCAGGGTGATGAGCGTGCGCGCGTCCGCCTCCTGCGGGTCCGCCGCCGCACCGTCCCCGTTCCGGTGCAGGTCGCTCAGCACGATGATGTGGTCGTAGCTCTCCACCTGCAGCGCGTCCAGCACCGCCCGGTCGCTGGTGTCGCCCGGCCTGAAGTAGACGCGCAGGTTCTGGAAGGTGCGCGTGGGCAGCACGTGCGAGCTCTGCGGCGCCTCGGGGATGAACGGCCGGTCCGCCACCACCTGCACCAGCGACCCCTCGCCCACGTAGTTGTCCAGCTCGCCCACGATGGTCCCCGCGCGGTCGTTCCACCCCAGGATGAGCGTGCGCTCCGGTGCCTGCGGCCGCGGGGTGGGCGTGCGGATCGCCTCCTCGTCGATCGGCGGGACGGGGCCGGTGGAAAGGCGGATGGTGTCGTCGTCCGCGGAGATGGCGATCACGCAGTCGTCCGGGCCCAGGCGCGTGTCCATGGGCGGGTTGAGCTGGATGCGCCCGTCCGCGAAGCGCACGCCGATGACCGCCGAGTCCGCGTAGGCGAACAGCGCCTCGCCAAAGCTCTTTCCCGCCAGCGCCGGCTCGTGCTTGAAGTAGATCTCGTCTCCCCCGAAGTCCAGCAGCTCCGTGTACGCCACCGAGAGGCCCGACTGGCGGCACGTCTGCGCCGTCACCCGGGCGATCAGCTCGCCCGCCAGCACCAGCTGCACCTCGTCGCGCCCCACCATCTTCGCCACGTCGAAGTTCTTCCGCTCCCGCAGCGACGCCACGATGTGGTAGCGGTGCCCCTCCGGCCGCCCCGGCGCGTTGGTGAGCGCCAGGATCACCTTGATGACGTGCGGATCGGGATCGTCCACCTCCGGGGAGAGGATGACGACGGAGCGCGCCGCCTCGGGGTTCACCAGCTCCAGGTCCGCGGGATCGATCGGCGAGCCGTTGCGGACCACGATGCGGGTGCGCTTCGGGTCCGGGATGCGGGCCGAGATCTCGTCCTGCATCTCCACCGCGTCCTTCTCCGCCAGGATGGCGACGCAGGCGCTCCGCTGGTTCTGGTTGGCCTCGATCAGCTCCGAGAGAACGGTGAAGATCTGCGGCGACCACCCGAGGATCACCGTGTGGTTCTTCTCGGCGACGAAGGAGCGGCCCTTCCGCAGCTCCTCCAGCTTGGCCTCGATCCCCGTGGTCAGGATGCCGATGAGGGTGCTGACGATGAAGATGCCGCCCAGGGTGATGAGCAGCATCATCAGCAGGAACGGCCAGTTCCCCTCGTCGCCGCCCATGGTGCCGGCGTCCAGCGTGCGCATGAGCCCCGCCCACGCCACCTGGATGAAGCCGCGCCCGTCCGGGTCCAGCCCCAGCGCCACCACCACGCCGCTCGCGACGGCGATCAGCAGCACGGAGATCAGGAACAGCCACGCGATGAGCGCGACGGGGCCCTTCGACATCGTGTTGTCGAACCAGTAGCGAAGCCGGTCTCCCCGGCTGATGGTGTGGTGCATCGGGACTCGCGGGAGGGACGTTCAGGATGCCGGCGTGGGGTGCGCGGCGGAGTGGGACGGAACTGCGGAACGCCTAATCTCTCGCGCGGAAGGATCGGCGTCAACGATGCTGCACGAAGAACCGATCCGAGAGAAAAAGAGATGGCCACACACGGAGTCAACGGAGTAAACGGAGTAATGTGGTCTCCACTCCTTTGACTCCGTTGACTCCGTGTGAGACGCATGCTTTTCGTGGATCGGAATGAAGGCGTCATCAAGCGGATCAACCCGCCCCCGACTCCACGTGCGCCTCGAACAGCCGGTCGAGCTCGGCGGCGGGATCTTCGGCGAGGCCGCTGTGGATGCGGCCGCACTGGATGACGTCCGAGCGAGGGGCCGTCAGCCAGTGGAAGCGCTCGGAGGCAGGGAGCAGGGCGACGGGGCCGGCGGCCGCGTCGCCCTCGGCGATGGCGCGCAGGTCGCGCAGGTAGCGGGCGAGCAGGGGGATGTCCACGTGCGGCACGCGCTCCGCCAGTTCCGCCTCGTCCGCCAGCACCCGGATGCCCAGGAACTGCGCCGTCCGCGCGTGCAGGATCACGCCGGCGGGGATGGCCGTGCCCAGGTGCGGGTGCGGCACCACGCACAGCACGGCAAAGCTGTACGCGATCCACCGCGCGGGGGCGGCCGTCTCGCTCATCGGCGGCTGTGGAGGCGGCGGGGTGGCTCGCTCGCCGCCCGCTCGCGCGCCGCGATCGCCTCCGCGACGAAGGCGCGCGGCGGCTGGACGCGCGTGAGCAGGTAGCCCAGGTAGCGCTCGCGGGCGGCGTCCGGCGTGGGGAAGTCGGCGGCGAGGGCGGGATCCGCGAGCAGCGCGTCGGGAAGGCGCCCGACGATCTCCGCCAGCACGGATTCCGTCAGCCTGGCGGAAAGCTCGGCGTCCGCCGCCCGCAGGTCGCCGCCCATCCGCAGGAGCACGTGGTCCTTGATGAGCGGAAAGGGCGTGCGCGTGCGCGCCTCGTCCACCGTGGGCCAGTTGTGCTGCGCGTACAGCGCCGCGCCGTGGTCGATGAGCCACGGGCGGCGGTCCCACACCATCAGGTTGGGATTGCGGGCGGTGCGGTCGGGATTGGTCGTGAACGCGTCCAGCCAGACGATGCGCGCCGCCAGCTCCGGGGCGACCAGGTCGCCGGCGCTGGCGGGCTGGAAGTTGAAGGCGCCGTCCAGGTACCGCAGCCCCACGTTGATCCCCACGCTGGCGCGCAGCAGGTCCTGGATCTCCGGGTCCGGCTCCGTCTGCCCGAAGTCCGGCAGCAGCTCGATGAGCGCCATCTCCGGCACCGGCAGCCCCGCCGCCTCCGCCATCATCCCCACCAGCAGCTCTGCAACCAGCGCCTTGGCGCCCTGCCCCGCGCCGCGGAACTTGGCCACGAACAGCCCGCCGCCGTGCGTCTCCACCACGGCGGGCAGGGTGCCGCCCTCGCGCAGCGGCTGCACGTACCGCGTGGCGGTGTAGACCGGCAGTTCAGGCATGCGGCGGACGGTACGGGTCGGGAAGACGGCGCGCGGGAAACTACGGGGATCGGCGGCGGGCGCCAACCCGGGGAACGGAGCCGAGCCCCTGAGCGGGTAAACCCGCCGCTGGGACAGCCACAAACCCCGTCTCGGCACCGCTGTCGCGTCGCCGAACGGGGCTTCACCTGCACTAGCCCAAAAGTTCAGGCCGCCCTATGGCTCATCCCAGATCGTCGGGGGGTCTGGCTAGCAGTTCGTCGCGAGGAAGGCCGGCCAGTCTCCCCTCAGTCTCCCGGACCGCCCGCCCCGCGTTCAGTCTTCCAGGCTCAATCGGTACCTGCTGTTGGGCGGCTCGACCCAGATCCGGTCACGCAGCGACTCGTCCTGAAACTTCGCGAGATGCTCCTCCTTCTGGCGGGCGACTTCCCGGGCTTCGGCCTCCGTATCGAACGCGCCGACGAAGTAGTCCTCGTACGAGAACCGGTCGTATCCGTACACCTTCCAGGGCCCGCCGGGCGCTGCTTCGTCCGGGTCAGGAGCAGGGTCAGGGTCGGGAACTGGAGGCGGAGGAGGCGGATCCGCGGTCGGCGTGGCGGCCTCGCCCCGGCTGGACCACAGCTTCCAGGCGAGGCTCAGCGCGCACGATCCGAAGAGCGCGGCCGTGAACAGCCGCATCCGCCCGTCCCCGCCCGCGCCCAGCCAGATCCCGATCACCACCAGCAGCACCAGGACCAGGTACGCGATCCGCCGGACCGCCATTACGCCTCCACGTCCACGTTCGTCCCCAAGCCATCACTTCGCCAGCCGATCTACTCGCCCAGCCTGGTGGCCTGACCAGCGCCGCGATCCTGCCACCACGAGTCCGCGGAGGCGGACTTTGCGATGTTCCAGCGGCGAATTCATTCGCTCCTCAGGCGGACGGCACGAACCTGATCCGATCCGCAATCCGCATCAACCGCTGGGCGCGAGGTCGCGTCCCTGGGCTCACCGCTTCGTCACGATGCGCATCCAGTTGGGCGCGATGCCGGGCTTCGGCGGCTCGGGCTGCTTCGGCTGGCACGGCGGCTCGGGTTTGTGGTCGCGCGGGGCGTCCTTCGACGGCGCGGGCTTCCCCGCCCCGCCCTGCTGCGCGACCGCCGGCTTGACGCCGCCGGCGGGACGGGCGGCGCCGGGCTGCGTCTTCATCGACAGGGCGATGCGCTTGCGGGGGACGTCGACGGACATCACCCGCACCGTCACCCGGTCCCCCACCTTCACCGCGTCGTTGGGATCGCGGACGAAGCGGTCGGAGATCTCCGACACGTGCACCAGCCCGTCCTGGTGCACCCCCACGTCCACGAACGCGCCGAACGCCACCACGTTGGTGACGGTCCCCTGCAGCTGCATCCCCTCCTTCAGGTCCTCGATCGTCTGCACGTCCTCGCGGAAGGCGGGCGCCTCGAACTGCTCGCGCGGGTCGCGGCCCGGCTTGCGCAGCTCGGCGACGATGTCCTGCAGCGTCGGCAGCCCCACGCCGTCGCCCACGTACTTCGTCAGGTCGATGCGCGACACCGCGGCGTCGTTGCCGACGAGGGTCGTCATGTCGACGGACAGGTCGCGGGCGATGCGCTCCACCAGCCCGTAGCGCTCCGGGTGCACCGCGCTGGCGTCCAGCGGGTGCGCGCCGCCGCGGACGCGCAGGAAGCCCGCCGCCTGCTCGTACGTCTTCGGGCCGAGCCCCGGCACCTTCTTCAGCAGCTCCGCGCGGGAGCGGAACGGCCCCTCGCCGTCGCGCTGCTGCACGATGCGCTGCGCCACCGTGGGCCCGATCCCCGCCACGTAGCTCAGCAGCGCGGGCGACGCCGTGTTCAGCTCCACGCCCACGCGGTTCACGCAGCTCTCCACCGTCTCATCCAGCCGCCGCTTGAGGCGCGTCTGCGAGACGTCGTGCTGGTACTGCCCCACCACGATGGACTTCGGATCGATCTTCACCAGCTCCGCCAGCGGGTCCTGCAGCCGCCGGGCGATGGAGACGGCGGAGCGCATGGTCAGGTCGAGCTCCGGGAACTCCTCGCGCGCCAGATCGGAGGCGGAGTAGACGGATGCGCCCGCCTCGTTCACCATCACCACCGCGGGGCGCGGGTCGCCGCCCAGCTCCCGGACCACGTCCTTCGCCAGTTTGTCCGTCTCCCGGCTCGCCGTCCCGTTGCCGACGGCCACCAGCTCGACGGAATGCTCCCGGATCAGCCGGGCGAGATCGCGCTTCGCCCGGTCTTCCTGGTGCAGGTAGACGACACCCGTCTCCAGCAGCGCGCCGGTGCGGCTGACGACGGCCAGCTTGCACCCGGTGCGGTAGCCGGGGTCGATCCCCAGCACCACGCGCCCGCCGGCCGGGGGCTGCAGCAGCAGCGCCTCCAGGTTGCGGCCGAAGATGGCGATGGCCTCCTCGTCCGCGCGCGTCTTGAGCTCCATCCGCACCTCCACCTCCACCGACGGCGAGATGAGGCGGCGGTACGCGTCCTCCACCGCCATTCCCATCTGCGCCGGCGCGCGGTGGCCGTCCAGGAAGCGCCGGCGCAGCGCGGCCACGATCTCCTCGTCCTGCACCGTGATCCGTGCCGTCAGGAAGCCCTCCGTCTCGCCGCGGCGGATGGCGAGGATGCGGTGGCCGGGCATGTCCTTCAGCGGCCCGGAGAAGGCGTAGTAGTCCTGGAACTTGCTGACCTCGTTCTCCTTTCCCCGCGCCGCCCTGCTCTCCAGGACGCCGCGCAGCCGCACCTGGTCGCGCACGTACGCCCGCGCCGCCGCGTCCTCGCTGATGCGCTCCGCCGCCACGTCGCGCGCCCCCGCCAGCGCGTCTTCCGCGCTCGCGACGCCCTTCTCCGCATCCACGAACGCCGCCGCGCGCCCCGCCAGCTCCGCGTCCGTCGTCTCCCCCGCCCACAGCAGCTCCGCCAGCGGCCCCAGCCCGCGCTCCAGGGCGATGGTGGCGCGGGTGCGGCGCTTGGGCTTGTAGGGCAGATACAGGTCTTCCAGCGCGGCCTTCGTCTCCGCGCGGTCGATGGCAGCCTTGAGCTCCGGCGTGAGCTTGCCCTGCTCGTCGATGGACTTGAGGATGGCGGCGCGGCGCTCGTCCAGCTCCGCCAGGTACTCGTGGCGGTCGCGGAGGTCGCGCAGCTGCACCTCGTCCAGCTCGCCCGTGGCTTCCTTGCGGTACCGGGCGACGAAGGGAATGGTGTTCCCCGCCAGCAGCAGCTCCAGCGCGGCGGAGACCTGGCTCGGGCGAAGGCCGAGCTCGGCGGCGATCTTCTGGGCGTACAAGAAAGTGCGTCAGTGCGTGAGTGCGTTAGTGCGGAACGGCTCGCACGGAGCACGAAAGGTAGGGTACGGCGGGGGTGTGGTCTACCGTTGCGGGATCGGGGAGAAGGGGTCAGGCGCGGGAAGGCAGGCGCCGCGCCGCAATCGCAAGGCTGGACGCGGCGAATGGCGCCAGCCCCACGCCTGAGCGGGTAAAACCCGCCGCTGGGACAGCCATAAGCCCCGTCCCGGCTCGCTGACGCTCGCCGAACGGGGCTTCAACTGCTCCGGTTCGCTGATCCGTCGGCGGTGCACTCCCTCTCCCGCGGCAGGAGCGGTCCGCGCAGGCGGACATCACGTCGTCTTTGCCGCGGTTTCAATTCAACCGCCGGGCGCGGGGCCGGCCGACGGCCTCACGGGTGGCCGCCTCACCTGCCCCACGCCGAGGCACCGCTACCGGTTGCAGGCGCAGCAGCCGGGCTGGCCCAGCGGCGCGTTGCAGCGGCCGCCGCGGGGGAAGCAGAACTTGATGCACTCCGCGGGCGTACGGCATGCCGCCGCGGGGTTGTAGCAGTCCTGCGCCGGCCGCGGCTCCGCCGCCACCGCCGAGCCGCCGAACGCCATCGCTCCCACCACCGCCGCGCCGAACAACGCCGCGCGCGCCCTCGTCCAGGTGCTGTCCATCGCCTCCTCCTGGTTTCCCGTGTCGAGCCCCGGTCCGGATCGCGACACGCCGGACCGTCAGGAGCGGCCCCGCGGATGCAACCTCTGCGCCCACAACGAGATGGAGTGTTCGGGCTCCCTGATGCCGAATCCGGAAATACAGTCGGGTGACTTCCTGAGGCTGAGGGAGGCGCCGCACGAGTCCGGCCTGGTCACCGAAGTCAGTGCGCCGACAGAAGAAACTCGCTGGCAGAACTGTGGGGCTGGCTCGTACCGGGAATCCAGCCCCGACGTAGCCGAGAGGAGATCCTTCGGTCGCGCGCCAGCGGCAGTGCGGTCCGCACGGTTCGCGTGTGCGCTCCCTCAGGAAATCAACGCTCTTTTTCGGATCGGTATGAGCGGGCAAAGCCGCCGCTGGGAACGCCAGAAGCCCCGTCCCGGCTCGCTGACGCTCGCCGAACGGGGCTTCAACTGCCTTGCGGGCCGGCCTCTCGCTCCGGAACTGCTTCTCGGCGCGGGAAAGGAGATCCTTCGGTCGCGCCCCGGGGCTCCACGCACGGGGCCGGGTCCGTGCGGGCGCTCCTTCAGGAAATCAACCCGGTTCCAAGCGCAAGATCGTGCGTGCGGACAGTCCGCGCAGGCGGACTTCGTGACGTTGCAGCAGCGGTTTCATCCGCCGGGCGCGAGGCCGCACCGCACATCCGACCCCGCCCTCACACCTTCCGCACTCACGCACTCACGCACTCACGCACTAAGTCGCTGCCGCCAGATCATCGCCCCCGCGGCATCCCCCTGCACCGGCTGCGAAAAGCGGAAGCCCTGCGCGTACTCGCACCCCATGGAGCGCAGGCGGTCCGCCTGGTCCGGCGTCTCCACGCCTTCCGCCACGGCGCGCAGGTTCAGCGACTGCGCCAGCACCAGGATGGTGCGCACGATCTGCTCGCTCTGCCGGTCCGTCCCCAGCCGCGCGATGAACGAGCGGTCGATCTTGAGCGTGTCGATGGGGAAGCGGTGCAGGTAGCTGAGCGACGAGTATCCCGTCCCGAAGTCGTCGATGCACAGGTCCACGCCCAGCTCCTTGAGCTCTTCCAGCGTGGCCGCCGCGCCCCCGGCGTCCCCCATCAGCAGGGACTCCGTGATCTCCAGCTTGAGGAACGCCGCCGGCAGCCCGGACTCGCGCAGCGCCTCGGCCACGTCCCGCGCCAGCCCCCTCTCGCCGAACTGCACGGGGGAAAGGTTTACGTTCACGGAGAGCGAGGCGCCGTAGCGGCGGTTCCACTCGCGCATCTGCCGGCAGGCCTCGCGCAGCACCCAGCGCCCCAGCGGCACGATGAGCCCCGTGTCTTCCGCCACCGAGATGAACTCCGCCGGCTGTAGCACGCCCCGCAACGGATGCCGCCAGCGGGCCAGGGCCTCGAACCCCGCGATCCGCCCGTCCGCCAGCGACACCAGCGGCTGGTACGCCAGCTCGAACTCGCCGCGCTCCACCGCGCCGCGCAGGTCCGTCTCCAGGTGCAGCCGCTCCAGCGCGGCGGCCTGCATGGCGGCGTCGAACATCTCGCTGCGGGCGCGGCCGCGGGCCTTGGCACGGTACATCGCCGTGTCCGCGTCGCGCACCAGCCCCTCGGGGGTGGAGTGCGGCGCCGCCATCGCGATCCCGATGCTGGCCGTGGCGAACACCGTGCGCCCGTCCAGCAGGAAGGGGTCGCGCAGCGCCTCGTGCACGCGGTCCGCCACGGCGCGCGCCTCGGCCGGGTCGCGCAGGTCGTCCAGCAGCACCGCGAAGACGTCGGCGCCCACCCGGGCCACCGTGTCGGCGGAGCGCAGCGTGGCCTCCAGCCGCCGGGCCACCCCGTCCAGCAGCCGGTCGCCCACGGCGTGGCCCAGCGAGTCGTTCACCACCTTGAAGCCGTCCAGCCCCACCGCCAGCACGGCGCAGGTGCGCCGGCGCCGCGGCCCGCGCCGCAGCGCCAGCCCCACGCGGTCCAGCAGCAGCGAGCGGTTGGGGAGACCGGTGAGGGAGTCGTGCAGCGCCGTGTGCAGCAGCAGCTCCTCCGCCGACTTGCGCTCGGTGACGTCGCTCAGGCTGCCGGCGATGCGTACCGCGCGCCCGTCGGCCCCCCGCACCGCCACGGCGCGGACGTGCGTCCAGCGGTAGCTGCCGTCGCGGTGCCGCACGCGGTGCACGCTCTCCACGTGTGCCGGGCCCCCTTCCCGGTGCGCCTCCAGCTCGCCGCGCACCCGCTCCGCGTCGTCGGGGTGAATGCGCCCCAGCCACGCCTCCGGGCCGTCGCCCAGCTCTCCCTCCGCGTAGCCCAGCAGGGCGTGGGCGCGGGGCGAGAGGTAGAGGCTCCCGGACTCCAGGTCCCAGTCCCACAGCCCGTCGTTGGCGCCCTCCACCGCCAGCGCGAACCGCTCCACGCTGGCGCGCAGCTCCGCCGCCGCCCGCCGCGCGGAGGCGTCCTGCGTGTGCACCATCACCAGCGGCCCGCCCTCTCCCTCCACCGCGCGCAGCGTCTCGTCCACCCAGCTCCCGTCGCCCTGGGCGCACGTCCGGCGCAACTCGCGGCGCACGTCCGTCCCCGGGCTGGCGAGGGCCTCCGCCAGCGCCGCATCCGCCTGCGCGCGGTCGTCGGGATGGTACAGCAGGGCGAAGGGCGCGCCCTGCAGCTCCTCGGGGGCGCGGCCCAGCGCCGCGGCGGCCGCGCGGCTCACGGCCAGCACGGTCCCCGCGGGCGAGACGGCGGCGAGCAGCGCCGGGCCGTCGGTGAACCACGGACCCAGGTCGGGAAAGTCGGTCACGGGACCGGGAGAGAGGCGAAGGGCCGTCTTCGCGGTGTCACTCGTCACCCGTGCCTCCCGGCACACCGTCAGGGAGCGCGAGGGAGGACGCGTGCGTCGCACGAGGCGGGGGTCCGGCGAGGGGGGACAGGTGCATTGGAAAGGATTCTAATCGCCGTGGATGCGCGTACGCAATGCGCCAAAACCGGACACTCTCCGGGACATACGGAATCCGCCTGCCCGCGCACAGACACGGACACACGGCGGGGAACTCGCGTTGGGCGGAAATTCGATAAAACCGTCTCCGCGGGTGCGCGGCCCGCCACGAGCGTTCCGAGGCTCCGCTCGCCGGGCCGCGGGCCGGCCCGTATGCGTGGACCAGCCCCCGGTTCAGACCAGATCCTGAGAGAATCGGGGTACAGAGGAACAGAAAAAAGCCAGAGGAACGGAGGACCTCCAATCCTCCGTTCCTCTGGCTTCCGTCTGCTCCTCTGTACCTTTCGCCGTTGCTTCGTCAGCCCCGCGCGCGAAAGTAGAGGCCAAACGCGCGCCTGGCAGTCGGCGTGAGCTTGCCGCGCCGCCAGGCATCGGCCGCCTTGCGCAGCGCCTCCGCGACGGTGGGATAGGGAAAGATCGCCTCGCCCACCTTGCCCAGCCCGACGCCCGCCACCATCGCCTGCGTCACCTGGCTGATGACGTCGCCGGCGTGGTCGGCCACCAGGGTGGCACCCAGGATGGTGTCGGAGCCGGCCTTCAGGTGCACGCGCAGGAATCCCTCCGTCGCGCCGTCCGTGCGGGCGCGATCCACGTCGTGCAGGGGAATGGTGATCGTCTGCACCTCGTCCCCCCGGCGCGCCGCCTCGTCCGGCGCGATGCCGACGTGCGCCAGCTCCGGGCTGGTGTAGGTGCACCAGGGGATGACCAGGTCGCTGGCCTTCCCCCGTCCGAAGAAGAGCGCGTTGCGCACCACCAGCCGCGCCTGCGCGTCCGCCGCGTGGGTGAACTGGTAGCGCGACGCCACGTCGCCGATGGCGAAGACGCGCGGGTTGCTGGTGCGCATCCGCCCGTCCACTCGCACGCCCTTCTCCGCCAGCTCCACCGCCGCCGCCTCCAGCCCCAGCCCCTCCACGTTGGGGGCGCGCCCCGCCGCCACCAGCAGGTGGGATGCGATGATCTCGCTCGATTCGCCGCCGCGGGAGAAGCGGATCGACTTCCCCGCCCCGTCCGCCGCCACGGATTCCACCCGTGCGTCCAGGACGATCTCCACGCCGTCGGCGCGCAGCGCGGCGGCCACCACCTCCGCCGCGTCTGCGTCGTCGTGGGCGAGGATGCGCGGCCCGGCCTCCAGCACCGTCACGCGGCAGCCGAGGCGCGCGAACGCCTGCGCCAGCTCGCACCCGATCGGCCCCCCGCCGATGACGGCCAGGTGCTCCGGCCGCTCCGTGAGCGAGAACACCGTCTCGTTGGTCAGGTAGCCGGCGTCCGCCAGCCCCGGGACCGGCGGCACGGCGGCGCGCCCCCCCGTGGCGATCACCGCGCGGTGAAAGCGCAGCCGGCGTCCGCCCACCTCCACCGCGTCGTCCGCGACGAAGCGTCCCTGGCCCAAAAAGACGTCCACCCCCAGCTCGTCGCGAAAGCGGCTCGCGCCGTCCACCGGGCTGAGGTCGGCGCGGATCCGCCGCATCCGCTCCATCACGGCGCCGAAGTCGCCGTCCCCCGCCACCGCCGGCCCCGCGAAGCGCGCCGCCGCCGTCCGCGCCGCGTGCCAGGCGCGCGCGGCGGCGAGGACCGCCTTTGAGGGGACGCAGCCCACGTTCAGGCAGTCGCCGCCCATCAGCTCGCGCTCGACGAGCGCCACCCGCGCCCCCAGCGCCGCCGCGACGGCCGCCGTCACCAGCCCCGCCGTTCCCGCGCCGACCACGACCAGGTGGTAGCGCCCCTTCGGCTCCGGATTGGTCCACGCCGGCGGATGCACGTTCTCCAGCAGCCGCCGGTTGTGCGCGTCCAGCGGCTGCACCGCCGGGAAGGTGGTGGGATCGTGCGCCATCCGAGGCTTCGTCCGAGCGTGTACATACGAAAAAGCCCGCTCCGGCCCCCCGCCTTCGCGGACACCAGCGGCCACCGCGGCCAAACCGCAGGCTGTAACCCGTCCCCTGTAACCTGTAACCTGTCCCCTGCCGGCTACATCCCCCGGCCCCTCACCCGCGGTTGTCCAGCACGATGCCGTCCAGCGCGTGGTCCAGCGCCTGGCAGTGCTCCAGCGTCTGCTGCAGCAGGTCGTACACCTCCTTCCAGCGCAGCACCTCCACCGGGTCGGGGGATCCTTCGAACAGCGCCTCCACGGCGGATGCGTAGATGCCGTCGCCCTCGTCGTTGAGGCGTTCCATGTCCGTGCAGCGCGCCGTGGGATAGTTGCGCTGGCGAAAGCTGGCCACGGACGCTTCGATGCACTCCGCCGCGCGCGCCAGCACCCCTGACAGCTGCAGCGCGGCAGGCTGCGTGGGGCCCAGGTGCAGCGGCTGGGTGCGCCGCGCGATGTCGTAGAAGCGGTGCGTCACCTCGTACAACAGCGACGCCACCTGGTGCACGTCCTCGCGCGCCAGGGGCGCCACGGCGGCCGTCTCTACCTCGTCCACCACCTGCTTGCGCAGTTCCGCCGCTTCGCGGTCCACCTGCGCCAGCTCCTCCAGCAGTTCCGGCGCACGCTGCGGCTCCGCGAACAGCGCCTCCAGCAGCCGCGCCGCGCGGGAGCCGCACGCCGCCATCCCCGAAAACGCGTCGTAGAACACGCCCATCCTGATGAGCAAACGCACGGTTCCCTCCGTTCGCGGGGCTGCAGCGAGGCGAGTGCGCGAATCCCCTCACGCACTCACGCACTCACGCACTGATCAGACCGTCTGCGCGGCCACCACCTGGATGCCGCGCTCCAGCGTCTGCTTCACGGGGCAGCGGTCGGCGATCTGGGTGAGTCGCTCGCGCTGCTCGTCGGTCAGGGGGCCCTCCATCTCCAGCTCGCGCTCGATCTGGTTGAGGCCCACGTGCCTGGTGGCGCAATCGACACAGTCCTGTGCGTGCGAGCGCGCGTGGCGCAGCCGCACCGTCACGCGCTCCAGCGGCCACCCCTTGCGGTCCGCGTACATCCGCAGCGTCATTGCCGTGCACGCGCCGATGGAGCCCAGCAGCAGGTCGTACGGCGTGGGGGCGCCCCCTCCCCCGCCCACCGACACCGGCTCGTCCACCACCAGCGTCTGCCCACCCGCGGACACCTCCGTGCGGTACTTCTCCTGCCCGATCTGGATGACGACCTCGCCGTCGTTGGTCATGGTGCGTTCTCCGCGGGTGGGGTGGTTGCGCAGCGGCCGCGGGAGCGATGCCCGCAAGCGTGAATGCGCGGAGCGAATCCCCCGTGGAGCGAATGAATTCGCCGCTGGAAATTCGCGAAGTCCGCCTTCGCGGACTGTGGGCGCGGGGTTCTCGCGATCGGCTCAGGGTTCGGCGCCAGGGTAGATGGTTCCATCACGATGATGATCTTCCTGACGCAGGATGTAGTCGCGCACGCGGGGCACCGCGCGCGGAGACACGGACGTGGCGCCGTATCCACCCTGCCACGTGAAGCCGCGCGGCAGGATCTCGTGGTTCGTAAGATGGGACGACAAACCCTTCAGCTGCTTCACCAGCGTCGCGAGTGCCACGGTGGCGGGAAGCCGCAGCAGCACGTGCACGTGATCCTCGATTCCCCCGATCGCGACGATCTCCGACCGGAGGCGGGCCGCCTCCTCCCGGATGCACAGGTACACGCGCGGACGCACCTCCGGTGCAAGCAGCGGCGCCCGGGCCCACGTCGACCAGACGATGTGGACGTAGACCTCTCCCCGGCTCGAATGATTGATCCCCATCCACCCCCTCCACGCCCGAATCCGAAACGATGGAAGATGTCGGAACGCGGAGAAGATCTGGACAAAGTACACGGCCGTCAACCACGGAGTCCGCGAAGGCGGACTTTGCGAATTTCCAGCGGCGAATTCATTCGCTCCAGGAGGCGGATCGCACGGTTGCTCGACCTGGCCGTGATGCGTCCGCGTTTGGCCCGGGTACCGCTCACCCCTCCGCGATGCGCGCGAACTCCTCGTCCGTGAGCTCCAGCGCGGCGGCGCCGACGTTCTCCTCCAGGTGGTCCACCTGGGTGGTGCCGGGGATGGGGAGCATCACCGGCGAGCGGCGCAGCAGCCACGCCAGCGCCACCTGCGCCTGCGTGGCGCCCAGCCGCCCGGCGGCCTCCTCCACCGGCCCGCCCGCGTCCGCCAGCGTCCCCACCGCCAGCGGGTACCAGGGGATGAAGCCGATCCCCTGCTCCGCGCAGTGGTCCAGCACCGGCTCCCAGGTGCGGTCGTCCACGTTGTAGCGGTTCTGCACCGTGGCGATGGGAACGATGCGCCGCGCCGCCTCCACCTGCTCCACCGTCACCTCCGAGAGCCCAGCATGGCGGATCTTGCCCTCGGCGATGAGGTCCGCCATCACCCCGAACTGGTCGTCCGCCGTCACCCTGGGGTCGATGCGGTGCAGCTGCCAGAGGTCGATGACGTCCACGCGCAGCCGCCGCAGGCTTCCCTCGCACGCCGCGCGCAGGTGCTTCGGATGGCCGTTCGTCGTCCACCGGTCCGGTCCGGGGCGCTCGTAGCCGCCCTTGGTGGCGATCACCAGCCCGGCCGGGTAGGGATGCAGCGCTTCGGCGATCAGCTCCTCGCTCACGTGCGGGCCGTACGAGTCCGCCGTGTCGATGAGGTCGATGCCCAGCCCCACCGTGCGGCGCAGCACGCGGATGGCCCCCTCGTGGTCGCGCGGCGGCCCCCAGACCCCCGACCCCGTGATCCGCATGGCGCCGTATCCCAGGCGGTTCACCTCCAGCTCCCCGCCGATGCGAAACGTTCCCGCCGCCGCCGCGCCCCCGCTGCTCTTCGTCATCCCTTCCCTCCCCGTCCCGTTGTCCTGTCACTCGACGCCATCCCGCACAATGGCATCCGGACGTGCGCATGGAAAGGGTAAACTGCCGTCGCCACAAACGGGGTCAACGGAGTCGGCGGCGTTCTTCCTCCGCTGAGTCCGTTGACTCCGTGTGAGGCCCCGCCCCTGGAAGGATGTGGTGAGACAGAGGCTGCATCAGGCGCGTCCAACGTTTGGGCGCCACCGCGGGTCAACAGGCCGGACGCATCGACCGGGCGGCGCGCGACGTGCAACGCCCCCGCGTCCCTGAAATCCGCCCCGGCGCGGGCGGCTGCCGCACCCGACGACGCAGGACAGTGATGTTCTCCATACGATACGCAGGAACGCTCGCCGCGCTTGCCGCGGCGCTCGTGTCTTCCGCCCCCGCGGCGGCGCAGCAGGGCACCGTCACCGGCACCATCGCCGAGGCGCCGGCCGGGCGCCCGCTGCCGGCGGCGACGGTGACGCTGACGCTGCAGCGCGCGGGCGACACCGCCGCCGTGGCCCGCGCCGTCACCGACCAGGCGGGCCGCTTTCGCCTGCAGGCGCCGGCGGGGACGTACACCTTTCAGGCCGCGCGCCTGGGCTACACCAGCCATCGCCGCCCCAACGTGACCGTGGCCGCGGGCGCGCCGGTGGACCTGGGCACCATCTCCCTTTCCGCCGCCACGCTGCTGCTGGAAGAGGTGGAGGTGGTGACGGAGGCGTCCACCGCCATCGTGGCGGCGGACCGCACCATCTACAGCACCCGCGACATGCCCGTGGCGGCCGGCGGCATGGCCACCGACGTCCTGCGCAGCGTCCCCGAGCTGGAGGTGGACGTCAACGGTGGCGTGCAGCTGCGCGGCACGGCGGCGCAGATCTACCTGAACGGCCGCCCCGCGCCCATGCAGGGCGAGTCGCTGGAGCTCTTCCTCCAGCAGTTCCCGGCGGACCGCATCGACCGGGTGGAGGTGATCGCCAACCCGTCCGCCCGCTTCGAGGCGGAGGGCGCGGGCGGGATCGTGAACATCGTCCTCAAGCGCGACGTGGACCTGGGGCTCAGCGGCAGCCTGTTCACCAACGCCAGCACCCGCGGCGAGCTGGGGACGGGGGGACGGCTCACCTGGCAGCGCGGCCGGCTCACCCTGTTCGGCGGCGGGTTCCTGCGCCGCTCGGACCGGCGCACCACCAGCTACGACCTGCGCCGCAACCTGCTCACCCAGCCCGTCACCCTGCTGGAGCAGGACGCCTGGAACGACCGCGAGGGGTGGTCCGGCAACGTGGACCTCACCAGCGAGCTCCAGCTCACCCCCCGCTCCACCGTGCGCGCGGAGCTGGGCGTGTGGAGCAACAGCGCCGACATGGACGGCGTGACCGTCTACACGGAGATGGACGAGGCAGAGGTCGCGCTGGAGCGCTACGACCGCGCCTCCGTCAGCAGCAACCGCCGCCTTTCCACCGACGCCACGCTGGGCTTCAGCCACAGCTTCGCGCCCATCGCGCGGCAGGGGCGCGGCAGCGAGGGCGAGGGAGGCGGGCGGGGCCCCGGCGGGCCCGGCGGCGGACCGGGCGGGATGGGGGGCGGCCGTCCCGGCGGGTTCGGCGGCGGAGGAGGAGGACCGGGCGGCTTCGGCGGCGGGGGGCCCGGCGGGGGCGGCGGCGCCTTTCTGGGCGGCGAGCACCTGCTCTCGCTGGAGGTGGAGTACGAGAGCGGCGACGACGACGACTTCAGCCGCGTGACCCGCCACCTGCTGGGGCTGGAGGACGACCTTTCCGTCCCCGGCGAGCTGCGGCTGGACGACAACCAGGAGGGCGAGCGCGAGGTGCAGGCGCGCGCGGACTACGTGCGCCCGCTGGGCGAGCGCGGCCGCGTGGAGCTGGGCTACCAGGCCCGGGTGCAGGACACCGACGAGGACCGCGTGCTGGAGCTGTTCCCCGACGGCGACGAGACGGTGGCCGCCATCACCACCGTCACCGGGTTCGGCTACCGCGAGACCTTCCACTCCCTGTACGGCACCGTGGCGCAGGTCTTCGGGCCCCTTTCCGCGCAGGTGGGGCTGCGCGCGGAGCAGGCGGCCACGCGGCTGGACGTGGCCGGCGACGACCAGGTCTACGAGAACGACTACTTCAGCCTGTTCCCCAGCGCCAACCTGCGCTACGACCTGGGCGGCGGGCGCGAGATCCGGCTGTCGTACGCGCGGCGGGTGCGCCGTCCGCAGCCGGGGATCCTGAACCCGATCGACCGGTCCAACGACCCGCTCAACCGCACGGTGGGCAACCCGGAGATCGAGCCGCAGTACACCAACTCGTTCAGCCTGGAGACCAGCTGGACGGGGACGTTCGGTACGCTGCGGCTGTCGCCCTACTACCGCCGCACGGTGGACGACTGGACGCAGATCAAGACGGTGGATGAGCAGGGGGTGAGCACGGTGACGTGGGAGAACCTGGCGTCGGTGGAGTCGTACGGCACCTCGCTGACGGCGTCCATCCGGCCGATCCACGGGATCAGCGGCAACTTCAGCGTCAGCGGCTCGCGCGAGGTGCGCGACGCCAGCAACCTCTCCACCGAGTTCTCGGGCGATGCCATGCGCTGGAGCGCGCGGGGCAACGTGAGCGCGCGGGTCACGGAATCGCTCGCCGTGCAGGCGATGGGCTACTACACGCCCGCGCGCGACGTGCCGCAGGGGCGCATCTCGTCGTCGCTGATGACGCACGTGGGGATCCGCCAGCAGTTCTGGCAGGGCCGCGGCACGCTAAACCTGATGGTGACGGACCCGCTGGACCTGTACCGCTCGTCGTTCGAGACGCGCGATCCCACGCACGTGCAGATCGGCCGCAGCCGCTGGAGCGCGCGCCAGGCGGTGCTCAGCTTCTCGTACGCCTTCGGCCGCCCGCCGCGCGACAACGGCAACGGCGACGAGGAAGAAGAGGTGGAGCAGACCATCCGGTAAGGCAGCCGCGGTCTGGCAGCGGAACGCGGAGACGGAACGAGAGGGCGTGGAGGGGCTTCGGCCTCCTCCGCGCCCTCTCGCTTTTCCTCCGCGTCGGTCCTGGTGCAGAGCCGTGAACAGGAACGGCCTCGCACGGAGCCAGCGGAGTCAGCGGAGGTTGAGCTCCGTTGACTCCGCTGACTCCGTGTGATCCCGAATCCAGATAAACTGTCATTCTGAGTCCTTAACGGCTGCGCCGATCCTGTAGGACGAAAGACGTCTCGCACGAATCTCTCGTCCCCATCAACCTCCCCCAGGGGTTTTTGGGGGAGGTGGGCGAGTCATGCGAGCCCGGAGGGGGCG
>DATAAG010000006.1:0-10753 GCA_036260235.1 Longimicrobium sp. | reverse complement strand
CAGGCCGGGGTGGCCTGCCGAACATGGACGGACAGCGACTCGACGGACCCGCTTGTCGCCCATGTATGCACCGCGCCGTGAGGCGGCGCGGTCTGTTGCCGCCTCCTCAGTCGCCGAGCAGCCAGCCGCCGGCCTTGATGGTCGACTTGATGCGCATGGGAGTCTCCTGTCGTGGAGTGTGGGGGAGGGCAGGCCGGGGGTGGCCTGCCGTGGGCGGGGGCGGGACACGATGGATCCGCCTCGTCCATGCCTGCACCGCGCCGTGAGGCGGCGAGGTCCGCTGGCCGCCTGCTCAGTCGCCGAGCAGGTGGCCGCCGGCCTTGATGGTCGACTTGATGCGCATGGGGTTCTCCTGTCGTGGAATGTGGGGGAGTGGCGGGCCGAGGGTGGCCTGCCGGACCCATGATGGTGACCGGCCCTGCCCCGGCACCACCAGGACGTCCTAGGACGAAATCCACTGTCGTAAAGTGTGAGAATGGCGACCCGGGCCGGAATCCATCCGTTCCCACATCCATCCGCGCCGGGAGCGGCGACCCCCGATGCCGGACGACTCCCGTCATCCAACGATGATCCGCACATTTTCTCGCTGATTCTGGGCCATCACATTCCCGAAGCCGCGGTGGAAAGACCGCCCGGTGTCTCTGCTGCCGATCCACGGAAGCTCCTTTTAAGGGGCATGAAACGATTCAAACCTGTGGCGGGTAATGCGCGTCATACCTGCAAACACCGTCCACGACTGCTCCAGAAAACGGCATCTGTAGCGCAGCGGGACACCCGCCTGGAGCATTACACCGGGCGCATGATTTTTTTAAGCTACTGAAAACACGGCCTGTTACCGTGGCAGGAGAGACCCGGTCGCCGCCGGAGCCGGTTTTGCCGTGCGTGAAACAGGTGACGGCGTGCCCCACGGGGAATGGCGGACCCCCGGCAACTCGAGCGGGCTGCATCCGGCCGACCATGGAAGTGAACATCATGATCCACTGCTGCGCACATTGCGGCCGCCCGCTTGCCGCCGAGCACGGGGCCGCGCACCTCCCCGAAGCGCCGGGGAACTGCAACGGGCAGAAGCTGCGGTACCTGCTGGTGAAGAGCGCGGACGTGCTGCGCATGCTGCGGGTGTCGGAGATCGACTGGATCGAGGCGGAGGGCCACCACGTGCGCATTCGCGTGCGCGACGAGGTGATCACCGTGCGGCAGCGCATCAGCAGCCTGGAGCAGGCGCTGGACCCGGTGCAGTTCCCGCGCATCCACCGCTCCACCATCGTCAACGTGGAGCGCATCCGCGAGCTGCGGCACTGGTTCGGCGGCGACTACCAGGTGGTGCTGTGGGACGGCACCGTCCTCAAGCTCAGCCGCAACTACCGCGACCGGCTGACCACGTACTCGCTGGAGGAGGCGGAGGCGCAGGCGCCGTAGGTGAGGGGGTGATGGAGTGATGGAGTGATGGGGTGACGGGGTGAACAGGCGTCGCATGCGATCCTTCATCCCGCTCGCACCGACGCTCCGCGCGCGCCTGTGCACCGCCCGCGACACGCCTGCGCGCTCCACGCTGCGTCCCTTGAGCGTGCGCGCACCCGCGGTTATGCTTCGCGTTCCGCGAGATTGTGTCCCTCGAAAGCCCCGCACTCCGCCGGCATCCGTCCGGCGGAGGTGATCCCGCACACGCGCCCGCACGCTCCGCGGGCACCCCCCTCACCGGTTCTCCGGCGCAGTCATGCCGATGGACTTCGACCGCACGCTGCGGTCCCTGGAACGCCCCGACGGCCGCGGGCTGACGATCACGCTCGCGGTGGCGCTGGCGCTGCTGGCGGCGTGGACGGCGTGGCTTTTCGCGGCCAGCGTTCCCCTGTACGAGACCACCGACCAGGCCCGCGTGGAGGTGGAGGCCGCCGCCCATCCCGTTGCCGCCGCGGTGGACGGCCGCGTGGTGCGCAGCGGGCTGGCGCTGGGGCGGCTGGTGGCGGCGGGCGAGGTGCTGGTGGAGATCGACGCCCGGGAGGAGCGGCTCTCGGAAGAGGAGAGCCGTGCCCGGCTGGGCGCGCTGGAGAGCCGCACCGCCGCCCTCCGGCGCGAGCTGCGGCGGGAGGAGGAGGCGCTGCGCGCGCAGGGCGGGGCGTCGCAGGCGGCCGCGGAGCAGGCGCGCGCCCAGGCGCGGGAGGCGGAGCTGCGCGCCGCCGCGGCGGAGCGCGACGCGGAGCTGGCCCGGCAGCTCTTCGCCGCCGGCACGGCGTCGCGCGCGGAGCTGGACCGCGCCGAGTCGGAGGCGCGGGCCCGGCGCGCGTCCGCCCAGGCCCTCGCCCTCGCCGCCACCCGCGCCGAGGCGGAGGGCCGCGTGCAGGGCGACGACCGCCGCACCCGCATCGCCGAGCTGCAGCGGCAGATCGCGGAGGCGGAGGGGGAGGCCTCCGTGGAGCGCGCCGTGGGGCGCAGCTTGGAGCACCGGGGCGAGCTGCGGCGCATCCGCGCCCCCGTGGCCGGCCGCGTGGCCGACGCCGGCCCGCTGAGCCCCGGGATGGTGGTGCGCGCGGGCGACACGCTGGCCTCCATCGTCCCCGACGGCCCCCTGCGCGTCACCGCCGAGTTCCCCGCCGCCGCCCTGGGCCGCGTGCGCCCGGAGCAGCGGGCGCGCATGCGGCTGGACGCCTTCGCTTGGACGGAGTACGGCCGGCTGGAGGGGCGCGTGGCGCGGGTGGCGCGCGAGCCAAGGGGCGGAAAGCTGCGGGTGGAGATCGTCCTCTCCGGCGAAGCGCCGCCCGCCGTGCCGCTGATGCACGCGCTGGCCGGCTCCGTGGACGTGGAGGTGGAGCGCGTGACCCCCGCCACCCTGCTGCTGCGCGCGGCGGGGTCGCGGCGGCGCGCGCGCCCGGCCGTGGCCGCGGCGGGGACGCCGTGAGCGCGGCGCGCCCCCGGCGGCGCCGGCTGGTGCCGGAGGTGGTGCAGACCTCGGGGATGGACTGCGGGCCCGCCTGCCTGAGCGCGCTGGTGGAGGGCTTCGGCATTCCGGCGAGCTACGGACGGCTGCGCGAAGCCTGCCACACGGACGTGGACGGCACCTCCATCGACGCGCTGGAGACGGTCGCGGGCCAGCTGGGGCTCGCCGCGGAGCAGGTGATGGTCCCCGTCGACGCGCTCCTCCTTCCCGAGGCGCGCGCCCTCCCCGCCATCGTCGTCGTCCGCCTGCCGAACGGGTTCACGCACTTCGTGGTGGTGTGGCGCCGCCACGGCCCATGGGTGCAGGTGATGGACCCCGCCGTGGGGCGCCGCTGGCTGCGCGCGGAGCGGCTGCTGCGGGACGTCTACGTCCACGCCGCGTGCGTCCCCGCCGGCGCCTGGCGGGAGTGGGCGGGTTCCCCCGAGTTCACCGCGGTGCTGGCGCGGCGGATGGCGGAGCTGGGGATCGGCGCGGCGGCTGCGCGAGAGCTGATCGACGCCGCCGGGGCGGACCCCGGATGGCGGCCGCTGGCCACGCTGGACGCGGCGGTGCGGCTGACGGCCTCCGTGGTGTCCGCGCGCGCCGTGCGCCGCGGCGCCCAGGCCGAGCGCTTCCTCCGCCACGCGCTCCACCGCGCGGAAGCGGGCGTGGAGACGGAGGTCATCCCCGCCTCCAGCTGGTCCGTGCGGCCCGTCGCCGGGGGCCCGCGCGAGGAGGAGGAGCTGCGCGTGCAGGGCGCGGTGCTGGTGCGCGCCCTCTCCACGCGCGCCGCATCCGGCGAAGCAGGCGCCGGAGGGGAGATCCTCCCGGCCGAGGTGGCCGCCGCGGCGGCGCAGCCGGAGCCCTCGCCGCTGCGGGCGTACTGGCGGCTCATGGCCGCGGACGGGCGGCGCCACCTGGCCCTCGTCGGCGGGGCGGTCCTGGCCGCGGCGGCGACGGTGGCGCTGGAGGCGCTGGTGCTGCGGGGGGCCGCCGGGCTGGGGCGCACCCTGGGCCTCTTCGAGCAGCGGCTGGCCGCGGCGGGGGCGTTCGCGCTCTTCCTCGTCCTCCTCGTCACGCTGGAGGCGTCGCTGGGCGCCAGCGTGCTGCGGCTGGGGCGGCGGGCGGAGCTGCGGCTGCGCCACGCGCTGCTGGCCCGCATCCCCCGCCTGGACGACCGCTACGTGCAGAGCCGCCCGGCCTCCGACATGGCGGAGCGCACGCACGCCATGCACCAGCTGCGGCTCTTTCCGCGCCTGGCCGCCAGCGGGGTGCAGCTGGTGGCGCAGATGGTCATCACCGCCGCCGCGCTCTGGTGGCTGGCGCCCGGCGCGCCCTGGCTGGCCGCCGGCATCTTCGCGGCCTCCATCGGCATCCCCCTCCTCTTTCTCCCCGTCATCCAGGAGCAGGACCTGCGGCTGCGCACCCACAACGGCGCGCTCAGCCGCTTCTACCTGGACGCGCTGATGGGGCTCCTCCCCATCCGCTCCCACGCCGCGGCGGACGCGGTGGCGCGGGAGCACGAGTCGCTGCTGGTGGAGGCGGTGCGCACCGCGCGGCAGCGGCTGGCGGCCACCGGCCTGTTCATCGCCGTGCACGCGGTGGTCACGGCGGCGCTGCTGGCGATGCTGCTGCTGCGCCAGGCGGCGCTCCCCGCGGAGGGCGCGGGGGCGCTGCTGCTGGCGTACTGGGCCGTCCAGCTGCAGACGAACGGCATCGAGCTCGTCTTCCTCCTCCAGCAGTATCCCGCCTTCCGCAACATCGCGCTCCGGGTGCTGGAACCGCTGGGCGCGCCGGTGCCGGACGCCGCCGCGGCCGGCGCGCCCGGGCCCCCGTCCACGCCCACCGGCGCGGCGGTGCGGCTGGAGGCGGTGGCGGTGACGGCGGCGGGGCACACGGTTCTGGAGGGGATCTCCCTCCAGGTGCAGCCGGGGGAGCACGTGGCGGTGGTCGGGCCCTCCGGCGCGGGGAAGTCCACGCTGCTGGGGCTGCTGCTGGGATGGCACCAGCCGGCGGCGGGCGCGGTGCGGGTGGATGGGCGTCCGCTGGACCCGGCGGCGCTGGAGGCGCTGCGCGCGGAGACGGTGTGGGTGGATCCGTCCGTCCACCTGTGGAACCGCACGCTGCTGGAGAACCTGCTCTACGGGTCGGACGCGGCGGCCCCGGCACACGTGGGAGAGGCGCTGGCGGCGGCGGAGCTGCACGGCGTGCTGGAGCGGCTTCCCGACGGCCTGCAGACGCCGCTGGGCGACGGGGGCGGCCTCCTTTCCGGCGGCGAGGGGCAGCGCGTGCGGCTGGGGCGCGGAATGCTGCGCGGCGGCGTACGGCTGCTGCTGCTGGACGAGCCCTTCCGCGGGCTGGACCGCGAGCAGCGCGCGCGGCTGCTGGCGGCCGTGCGGGAGCGGTGGAGCGGCGCCACGGTGGTCTGCGTGACCCACGACCTGGAGCAGACGCTGGACTTCGACCGGGTGATCGTGCTGGAGGGCGGGCGCCTGGTGGAGGACGGCGCCCCCGCCGCCCTGCGCCACCGCCCCGGCTCGCGCTACCGGGAGCTGCTGCAGGCGGAGTGCGACGCGCGGACGGCGGTGTGGATGAACCCCGTGTGGCGGCGGCTGCGGCTGGCGGGCGGCCGGCTGGCGGAGCGCGCGGAGGAGCGGGTCCCGTGACGGCGGCGCTGGACGGAGCGCTCTGGCCCGCGGCGCGGCTGGGCGAGGCCATGGCGGCGCTGGCCGCGGCGTGCGGGCTGGCCGCGCGGGGGGACGGCGGCGCGCCCGCTCCCCACCCCGCGCCGTCCGGGGAAGAGGAGCTGCAGCCCTGGGTGGAGCGGGAGGCGCGCGCGCTGGGGGTGGAGGCGCAGGCGGTGCAGACGCCGTACGCGGAGACGGAGCGGATGCTCCGCGGCTGCGGCCCCGCCCTGCTGCGCATCCCCGGCGACGGCGACGGGCGCCTGCTGGCCGTGCTGGGCGGCGGGGGACGGACCCTCCGCGCGCTGGGGCCGGACGGAGCCGAGCACGCCGTGCCGCGCGCCGAGGTGCGCGAGGCGCTCTGCGGGCCGCTGGAGGCGCGGCAGCAGGCGCCGGTGGAGGCGCTGCTGGACGCGGCCGGCGTCCCGCCGCGGGGACGGGCGCGCTCCCGCCGGCTGCTGCTGCGCCAGCTGCTGGACCGCGGCGCCATCCAGGCCGGCTGGCTGCTGCGCCCCGGGCCGGGCACGCCGCTGTGGGCGCGGCTGGGCGGCCGGCGCTTCGCGGCGCGGGTGGCGGGGCTGCTGGGGGTGCAGGTGGCGCAGTACGCCCTCTTCCTCCTTTCCTGGTGGGTGATGGGGACCCTGGGGCTGCGCGACCGCTTCGACCGCGGCTGGGTGCTGCTCTGGCTGCTCCTCCTGGCCACCTTCATCGCCCTGCGCATCCACATCTACCTGGCGGCGGGGCGGATCTCCATCGAGGTGGGCGCGCAGCTCAAGCGCCACCTGCTGCACGGCGCCTTCCGGCTGGAGCCGGACCCCGTGCGCCGGATGGGTCCCGGCCAGCTGCTGGGGCGCACGCTGGAGGTGGAGGCGATCGAGGCCTTCTCCTTCCTGGGCGCCATGTACCTGGTGATGGGGACGATCGAGCTGGGCTTCGCGGGGCTGGTGCTGGCGGCGGGCGCCGGGGGCGCGGGGCACGCGCTGCTCCTGCTGGGGTGGATGGGCGTCGCCGCCGTCGCGGGGGTGGCGTACTGCCGCGAGCGGCTGCGCTGGACGGACGGCCGCATCGGCCTGACCAACGCGCTGGTGGAGCAGCTGGTGGGGCACCGCACGCGCATCGCGCAGCAGGGCCTGCGCGGCGCGGTGGAGGGCGACGACGCGCGGCTGGAGGAGTACGGGCGCGCCTCGGCGCGGCTGAACCGGAGGGAGGTGCTGGTGGGGGTGCTGGTCCCCCGCGGGTGGTTCGCGCTGGGGATGGCGGCGCTCCTTCCCGCGTTCGTGGCCGGCGGGGCGTCGGGCGGGCGGGCCATCGCCGCGGTGGGCGGGGTGCTGATCGCCTACCGCTCGTTCCGCATCCTGGCGATCAGCATCGAGCAGCTGGGCGGGGCGCTGGTGGCGTGGAAGCGCCTCGCTCCCCTGCGCGAGGCGGAGCGCACGGAGGAGCCGGTGGGGTCCGCGCGCCTCCTTCCCGCCGCGCCGCCGCGGATGCGCGCCGAGGCCCGCGCCCCCGTGCTGGACCTGCGGCGGGTGACGTACCGCCATCCCGGGCGGCCGGAGCCCACGCTGCGCGAGGTGAGCCTGGCCGTGTTCCCGCGCGACCGGGTGCTGCTGGAGGGGCCGTCCGGGGGCGGAAAGTCGACGCTGGCCAGCCTGGCCAGCGCCGTTCGCCCCGCGCAGGGCGGGCTGCTGCTGCTGGACGGCCTGGACCCCGCGAGCGTGGGGCACCGCGGCTGGCGGCGGCGGGTGGTGCTGGTGCCGCAGTTCCACGAGAACCACGTGCTGATGGGCTCGCTCGCGTTCAACCTGCTGGTGGGGCGCGAGTGGCCGCCGTCGCAGGCGGCGCTGGAGGAGGCGGAGGCGGTGTGCCGCGGGCTGGGGCTGGGGCCGCTGCTGGAGCGGATGCCGGGCGGCATCTTCCAGATGGTGGGCGACACCGGATGGCAGCTGAGCCACGGCGAGCGCAGCCGCATCTACATCGCGCGCGCCGTGCTGCAGAACCCCGACGTGCTGATCCTGGACGAGAGCTTCGCCGCGCTGGACCCCGAGCTCTTCCGCTCGTCCATCGACTACCTGCTGCAGCGCGATTCCGCCCTGGTCCTCATCGCGCACCCCTGAAAAGCCTTCACGCAGAGCAGCAGAGGGTCAGAGAAACAGAGGAACGGCGAGCGATTCTCTGCTACTCTGCATCTCTGCTGCTCTGCGTGACCATTTTCGTTGGCGCACTAGCCGTATGGTGGGCAGGCTCATCGTGCAGTAGCAAGGCAACGGCACATCCAACATCAGCAACAGCGGCGCTGTTTCCTGAGGGAGCGCCACACGGAAACCGCCTCCACGCAACGGCTTGCGCGCGACCGAAGGATCTGCTCTGCGCGGTCTGGGCGGCCAGCTCCGCGGTAGAAGGCTGGCTCCCGGTGCCGCGGGCAAGATCCTTCGGTCGGCGCCCCGGCATCTGCGTGCGGGCAGGGTGCGTCGCGGCGCCTCCCTCAGGAAAACAACGCGTTTCACGCAGTGGAGAGAGTACGCAGAGGACTACGGAAGTGCTCTGCGTACTCTCTTTTTGTCTCCGCGAACTCTGCGTTGGAACGTCCTGAAGCCCCGTAACGCCGCGGACCGGCAGGATTGGCAGACAACTTGCCCGGGTACCGTAGACATGGCGAAGACAAAGACACTCCCCTGGTGGCTGGCCGGCGGCACGGAGAGGTGCGACCTCTGCGAGCATCCGCACACGCTGGAGGCGCAGCGCCGCTGCGCCGCGTGCGACCGCGCCAGCTGCGAGCACTGCGTCACGGTGGACCGCGCGACGGGCGAGGTGCTGTGCCACGAGTGCGCGGCCGAGGCCCGCAAGGAGGACGGCTGATGGCCCGGGCGATCTGGAAGGCGCACGTCCGCTTCGGCGGGGTGGACGTGCCGGTGAAGATGTACTCGGCCGTGCAGGACCGCGCCGTGCACTTTCGCCTGCTCGACGCCAAACGGCACGAGCCGGTCAAGCAGCACATGGTGAACCCCGAGACGGGCGAGGTGGTGGAATCCGACCAGATCCGCCGCGCGTTCGTCAACGAGGCGGACGAGCTGGTGATCCTGGACGAGGAGGAGCTCGCCGAGCTCACCCCCGAGCCCTCCCGCGACATCAACGTCACCCGCTTCGTCCCGCCGGAGCAGATCACCCACCAGTGGTACGACCGCCCCTACTACCTGGGCCCGGACGAGGACGACGAGAGCTACTTCGCCCTGGCCGCGGCGCTGCGCAAGCGCGGGGTGGAGGGGGTGGCGCACTGGACGATGCGCAACAAGGAGTACGTGGGCGCCCTGCGCGAGGAGGGCGGCTACCTGATGCTGATCACCCTGCGCCACGCCGGCGAGGTGGTGCCGGCCTCCGCCCTCCCCGCCCCCTCCGGCCGCGCGCTGGACGAGCGGGAGATGGCAATGGCCCGGCAGCTGATCGCGGCCATGGAGGACCCGTTCGACATCGCCGCCTACCACGACGAATACCGGGAGCGGGTGCAGGAGTTCGTGGAGGCCAAGGCGGCCGGCAAGGTGGTGAAGTTCCCCACGGCGCCGCGCAGGAACACGGAGGTGGACCTGGCCGACATGCTGGAGGCCAGCCTGGCGGGCACCGGCGCTGGCGGAAAGACCGGCGGAAGGAAGGAGAGGAAGCGTGCCTGAGTGGGAAGATGCCTCCGAGCAGGAGGCGGTCGCCCGGGCCTTCTGGTCGGGGACCATCACCTTCGGTCTGGTGAGCATTCCGGTGGCGCTGTACGCCGCCAACCGGCCGCGCGGCGTCTCGCTGCGGATGGTCTCGCCGGAGGGCACGCCGCTCTCCCGGCGCTACTTCACCTCAAGGGACGACCGCGAGCTGGACGCCGACGAGATCGTGCGCGGCTACGAGATCGAGAAGGACCGCTTCGTGATCGTGGACGACGACGAGCTGGAGCGGCTGGCGCCCGAGCGCACGCGCGACATCGACCTGCGGCACTTCGTCAGGGCGTCGGAGATCGATCCGATGTACTTCGAGCGGGCCTACTACCTGACGCCCGCGGGACAGTCCAACAAGGCGTACCGCCTGCTGGCGCAGGTGATGGAGGAGACGGACCGCGCCGGCATCGCCACCTTCGTGATGCGCACCAAGGAGTACCTGGTCGCCATCCTGGCGGAGAACGGCATCCTGCGCGCCGAGACGCTGCGCTTCGCCGACGAGATCCGCACTCCCGCGGACGTCGGCCTGCCGGAGCCGGCGAAGGTCCCCGACACGCAGGTGAAGAAGATCGACCGCGAGATCGGCAAGCTGGCGGAGGCGCGGATGGCCGTGTCGGAGCTGCAGGACCGCTCCGCCGAGCGGCTGCGCAAGCTGGTGGAGCGCAAGGTGCGCGCGGGCGACGACGTGGTGCACCTGGAGGAGCCGGAAGACCGCCCCTCCGACGTCATCGACCTGATGGAGATCCTCAAGCAGCGCCTGCGGGGGATCCAGGAGGAGGACGGGGCCCCACGTGCGTCGCGCTCCACGCCCGCACGAAAGTCCGCGGGCAAGGGGGGATCGTCCTCGGGGCGCAAGACCGCGTCGTCGTCCGCGCGCAAGACCGCGTCGTCGTCGAAGGGCAAGACTTCGCGGACGACCGGCAGCAAGACCTCGCGCGCGCCATCGACCAGGGCCACAAAGCCTTCGCGGAGCAAGAGCACGCGCGCGAAGAGCGGCACGGCGGAGCTGCGCGAGAGCAGCAAGGCGGAGCTGCTCCAGCAAGCCAAGAAGCTCGACATCCCCGGCCGCAGCGGGATGAGCAAGGACGAGCTGATCAAGGCCATCCGCCGCACCGCGTGACCGGCTCCATCACCGTGCGCGCAGATCCAGCCTGAGCGGGTGAACCCGCCGCTGGGACTGCCATAAGCCCCGTCTCGCCGCCGCTGTCGCGTCGCCGAACGGGGCTTCAGCTGCTCTGGCGCCAACGGCCGTCATTCCCGACAGCGATTTCCGAACGAGTCTGGAGTCGTTGTTCTGTCCCCTGCTGTCATCCTGAGGGAGCGCCGCCCGGAACCATCGTCACGCGAGGATGCGTGCGCGCGACCGAAGGATCTGTCGGCGTAGCGCAGGATCTCACCCGTGCACGGCCCGGCGCGGGCAGCGTGCGGCCGTCCGGGAGCACCGGGCGGCCGCATCGCGTTCCGGG
>DATAAG010000005.1:0-4117 GCA_036260235.1 Longimicrobium sp. | reverse complement strand
TCTTTTTACTGTGCTGACTCTGCGTGAGGCCCAATCTTTTTGAAGATGAGATCAGCGGTTCCGCAGGGTGCGGAGCGAGTCGCCCGTGAGCCAGGCGGCGGCGCCGAGGAGGAACAGGTCCTTGATCAGGAAGCCGCCGGCGGCGCCGGGCATGGGGATCGGCCAGCCGGGGACGCGCGCCCAGGCGCCCGGCGTGGTGGCCAGGAAGCTGAGCGTGGTGAGGAAGATGAGCATCGCGCCCGCCCCGCCGATCGCCCCCGCCAGCGGCGACCGGCCCCGCGCCAGCAGCAGCAGCGCCACCACGATCTCCGACGCGCCGATCAGGTTGGAGACGCCCTGCACGCTCAGCACGCCGTACAGCCATCCCATCAGCGGGCTGTTGGAGACCAGCGGCTGGATGGCGGCCGCCTCCGCCGGGTGGAACTTGAAGAAGCCGAAGTATAGCAGGATCGCCACCAGCCCGTAGAGCAGGATCGCGCCGCCCGCCGTCTCCATCCACCGCCCCGCGTCCCCCGTCCCGCGCATGGCCATCCCTGCCATCGCGGGATGGCCGTCCCTCGTCATCGTCGCCATCTCGGTCGCTCCGTCCGAAAGCGGTCACCCACGCCGGCCCCTGCGTCCGGCCCCGCCCTACGGAATGCGATCGACGGCGATCCGGTTCCCGGGCCCTCAGCCGGTGGGCCCCTCCGCCGCGCGCGCCTGGGCGATGCGGGCGGAGATGCGCTCCATCAGCCCCCCGGGAACGCCGATGCGGCGCAGCTTGCCGCGCAGCTCGTCCAGCACGGTGGCCTCGAAGCGCACCTCCGCCGCGCAGATGGCGCAGATCTCCAGGTGGGCCTGCACGCGCTCCATCTGCTCCGGCGGAAGCTCGCGGTCCACGTAGTCGTCCAGGCGCCGGAACGCCTCGTGGCAGTCGTACTGATCGGATGCGCTCATGCGTCCTCGCTTCTTGCGGCCACCAGCCCCGCGTCCGTGGCGACCTCCCACAGCGCCTTCTGCAGCAGCTTGCGCCCGCGGTGCAGCCGCGAGCGGACGGTCCCCACCGGCACGTCCAGCACGCCGGCGATCTCCTGGTACGAGAAGTCGTCCATGAAGTAGAGCGTGGCCACCACCCGGAACTCCTCCGGCAGCGACGCCACCGCCCGCGCCGCGTCCTCGCCCGCGATGCGGTCCAGCACCTCGCGCGCGGGGTCCCGCCCGGGCGCGTGCAGGCCAGCCTCCGCCGTCCGCGAGTACAGGTACAGCGGCGGCGCCTCTTCCAGCGCCTCCAGCGAGGTCTCCGGCCGCTTCTTCCGGCGCGACGCGTAGAAGCAGTTGAGCAGGATGCGAAAGAACCAGGCGCGGAAGTTGGTTCCCTGCCGGTACTGGTGGAACGCCTGGAACGCCCGCAGCGCCGCCTCCTGCACCAGGTCCTCGGCGTCGGCGGCCTCGCCGGTCAGCCGCAGCGCGGTGCCGTACGCGCGCTCCACCACCGGCGCCAGCAGCGACTCGAAGTCCTCCGGCGGGGCGGCGGGCGCGGCGGGTGCGGAGACGGCGGTTCCGTCCATCAGGGTGGCTGCGCTCCGGGACACGGCGGGCCAGGCTCCGCCGGAACACGAATGCGATCGGGACGCGGATGGTTCCCGCGGATGCAAGAAGAGGCGGTTCGGCGTGGTTGGCAAGCATCATCTCCATCCCGCCTTTCACCGCATTGGCCTCACACGGAGTCAACGGAGTCAACCGAGTTCGTTCCAACCATTCCATGATTCTCTGCCCGCTGGATGAGCTCGTCCGTGGAGGTAGAAAAAACTCCGCTGACTCCGTTGACTCCGTGTGAGGCCCAAATCTTTTGAAGTCTTGCGCCCTCTGCGGTCCGCGCGCCACGTTGGCGGGAGAGGACGTGCTACAGGAGCAGAGAGATGACCAGCGAGTGGATGAGCCGGCGGGCGTGGCTGGGCGTGGGCGCGGCGGCGGTCTCGGCGTCGGCGTGCCGGGTGGACCGCGCCGCGGATGCGCAGGAGCAGTCCGGGCAGGTGCTGGACGTGCGCCAGTTCGGCGCGACGGGAAACGGGCGCGACGACGACTATCCCGCCATCGCCCGGGCGCTGGACACCGCCCGCAAGATCGACGAGTACGGCGAGGGCACCCGCGGCGCCGTCGTCTTCTTTCCCCCCGGCGCCTACCGCGTCACCCGGCCGCTGGACTGCAACGGCCGGCAGTTCAACCTGCGCGGCGCGGGCCCCTTCCAGAGCGCCATCCGCGGCGACACCGGCGACGGCGGGGCGATCATCGAGTGCATCGGCGGCCGCTTCACCTCGTTCCGCGAGCTCACGCTGGAGACGCGCTACATGCGCAATCCCAGCAGCGTGGGGATCCTGGCGGGCCGCAACCCCCGCGCGGAGCAGTCCGGGGACATGCACTTCGAGGACCTGACGGTGCAGCTGGATCCCAATCCCCGCGCCAACGGCGGCCGCGGCACGGTGGCGCTCTACAACGTCTCGGCGGAGCTCCAGGGCGGGCAGGCGTGCACCTTCGGGGCGGACGTGGGGGCGGTGTTCACGCCCGGCAACACCTGGCGCGTCACCCCCCGCCACGCCCCCATCCTGGATCGGGACGCGAGCATGACGGTGGTGCGATTCACCGGCCACAACTGGTTCTACGGCATCCACGGCCCTGCCCTGCGGCTGGAAGGCGGGGCGTCGTTCCACTTCGAGGGCTTCCTCTCCTCGCTCGCCGGCACGCCGCAGTATCCGCGGCTGCCCCGCTACGGCGCGGCCATCGACGTGCTGGGCTCCATGGCGGACCTGACGTGGCGCGGCTACGTGGAAGGGTTCCACCGGCTCATCCGCATCCACCGGGTGCCCGTGGTGGGGCTGCGGGTGGAGGGCTTCGCCTCGCGCACGCCGCCGGCGCCGCTCATCCAGCTGGACGAAGGAGGAGGGATCGACGGGGGCAGCATCGACATCGCCCCCACGCAGGACACCGGCGAGGTGGAGAGCCTGCTGATCGACTCGCAGCCCGGAAGGCAGTCGATGGTGCGCAACACGCACATCTGGCTGCGCAACCAGAAGATCCGCCTGCAGGGGGACAGCAGCTTCCAGAACAACCTGGTGGTGGCGCAGACCAGCCTGGCGCGCGCCACCGCGGACATTGCCGCGGCACGGATGAGCGGCAACCTGATCCTGGCGAGCGACGGCGTGGAGGCCGGCGGCAACCGGCTGACGGGCGCGGGCCCGAGCTCCGCCCGCCCCTCCGCCGCCTCCGTGGGCGCCGGGGCGCAGTACTACGACACCCGCCTGCGCCGCCCCGTGTGGAGCGACGGCGAGGCGTGGCGGGACGCGATGGGGAACGCGGTGTAAGGGCCGGGGGCCGATGTCGGGCCCGGTTCGCACCGCGCTCTGCCTCGCCGCCGCGGCGATCGCGGCGGAGGGCTGCGCTCCGGCCGATTTGCGAGGGAGGCTGCGTCCGCGGCGGAGATGGCGCCGGCACTGGCGGAGCTCTGCCGTCACCCGGACGCTCCGTCCAGCACCAGCGGCCGGCCGGCGGGATACACCCGGCACGAGCTCGCCGCCGGAGACCATCTGCTCGGGAACCGCATTGCGCAGATCGAACAGCCGGTCCGGTGCGTCGCGAGGAGCCAGGGGCAGCTTGCCGCGCTCTGGGCGGAGGTACACCGCGGACTCGCCTCCCCCGCTCCCGTGCTGAACGGAACGATGGTGATCCTGGCCGGGATGGGGGAGCAGGCCTCCACGGGCCATGCCATCGGCATCGACAGCGTGCTGGTGCGCGCGGACACGGCGCTCGTCTTCGTCACCGAGCGCTTTCCGGGGTCCGGGTGCACCGAAGGACTGCTCGTCCACACTCCCGCGGACGCCGTGCAGGTGCCCCCGGCCGCCGTGGTCCGCTTTCACGAACACCGCTCCGTCGCGCCTCCCTGCGTGACGGAGGAAGACCCGGCCGGCTGAGCGAGCGCGGGGGACGGCCCGAGACCAGCGACTGATGCTCTTTGCTTCTCTGATCCGGTAATCCGCTCGAGGATCCCCGGTGCTGGCGGTCCGGTGTTGTCCGCGAAGGCGGACAGCGTGTAGTCGTTGCGGCGACTTTAGTCGCTGGACGGCGGTCGCGACGGGGCTTGGTT
>DATAAG010000004.1:0-5943 GCA_036260235.1 Longimicrobium sp. | reverse complement strand
TCCCTCAGGAAGACAAGGCTCGGGTGCGGTTTGGCAACACCCTCTCAGGAAGACAAGGCTCGGAAGCCCGGGGTTTAGCAACACCCTTTGAGGCTCAGAGGGAGGCGCCGCGCGATCCCAGCGGTCACGTGAATCCAATAGCGCCGACCGAAGGATCTTCTCTCCCGGACAGAGCGCTCATCCGGCAGCGGTAGTCGATAACGGAACGCCGATGCGGTCAGCCAGGTCTTCCCATTCCGGATTTTCCGCCTCGATCAGCGCAATCTTCCGCCTCCGGAGCCATCCCTTGAGCTGCTTTTCGCGCGCCTTCGCGTCACGGATGTCGGTGAACGCTTCGAAGTGGACCAGCCGGTTCACCCGGTAACGACTTGTGAAGCCGGGCACCATTCCCGTCTTGTGCTCAACGAGCCGGCGGCGAAGATCGCCGGTCATCCCGATGTACAGCGTCCGCTGGATGCTCGCCAGGATGTAGACGTGGTATTGGTGGGCCATGGCTGCGTGAGGCGTTTCTCCAAGTAAAGAACGGATTCGGATGGATCCCGCCGCGAAGCTGCCGTCGAGGCACGGGAGAGAAGATCCTTCGGCCGGCGCCAGAGGCTGTTGCCGTCTGCAAGACCACGTGGCGCCTCCCTCAGGACAACAAGGCGCTGAGTTTAAGACTGGGGTGGCAAGTGTCAAGTGTGTCTAGAAGCCTCCGCCTTACCGCCACCCCCGCGCCTCTCCCCGCCGCAGCAGTTCCGGCACCGTCACCAGCTCATAGCCGCGGGCGCGCAGGCCGCGGATGATGCCGGGAAGCGCCTGCCGCGTCGTGGTGCGCGAGGGATACCAGGGGTGCAGCAGGATGATGGCGCCGGGATGCGCCTCGTCGAGCACGCGGCGAACCATCTCGTCCGCGGGGCGCGTGGGATCGCCGTCGGGCTCCACGTCCCAGCTGACGTTCGTGCGGCCGGTGCGGTGCAGGTACCAGGGAAGGAGCACGAACTTGTGGCTGTACGGCGCGCGGAAGTGGATGGGGCCGCGCTCGCCCGCGACGCGGATCAGGCGGTCCGTGTCCTCCACCTCGCGGCGAATCCTCCCCAGCGACAGCCCCACCATCCGCGGATGCGACCAGGTGTGGTTCCCCAGCACGTGTCCGTCCGCGACGATCCGGCGCCCCAGCTCCGGGTGCCGCTCCAGGTCCCCGCCCAGCACGTAGAAGGTCGCCCGCGCCCGCTCCCGCCGCAGCACGGCCAGGATGCTGTCCGCGTACTCCGGCGTGGGCCCGTCGTCGAAGGTGAGCGCAACGACGCTGTCGCGCGTTTCGACGTGCGTCACGAGCCGCCCGATCAGCTGCAGCCGGCGCGTGCGGCTCACGCGGAAGCAGACGTACGCCGTCGCCGCCACGCAGACGAGGCCGACCAGCACCGTCCGCAGCACGCGCGCCCACCGGGCCCGCGGCCGCCCCAGCACGCGCCGCAGGATGGCGAGCGCGACCGCCGTCGCGGCGAGGCCGAGGAGGAGGACGAGGAGGTATTCGAACATGGAGGATAAATCCGGTGCGGATCGATGGGAGCCGGCTTGATGAAGAAACCAGCGGTCGTCGGTGTCCGCGAAGGCGGACTGCGTGCAGTTGTTGCGGCGATCTCAATCACTGGGCGCGGAGCCAGCTACAGCCGCTCACTCCTGCGCCTGCGCCTCCTCCAGGACCTCCGCCAGCTCCGCGGTCTTCCGCTCGATCTCCTCCCGCAGGCGGTCGATCTCGCGCCGGGCCTTGAACAGCTCGTCGGTGATGGAGAGCGACGCCAGGATGGCCGCGCGGAAGGGCTCCAGGGTGGGAAAGGAGGGGAGGGAGCGGATGACGTCGTCCACGTGCTGGGCGACGGCGCGGGTGTACTCCGGCGGAACGTCGGAGCGCAGCACGTGCCGCTCGCCCGCGATCTCCACCGTGACGGTGTGCCGCACGGGCACCGGCTTGCGCGGGCTCACCGGCGGTTCTCCAGCACGGACAGGCGCGCCAGCAGGCCGCTGACCCGCTGGCGCGCCTCCGCCGCGCGGCTGGTGAGCACCGCGTTCCCCGCCCGCAGGCGGCGCAGCTCGTCGCCCGCCTCGTCGGAGGGGAGCGGGCCCATCGCGGTGAGCTGCTCCAGCTCGTGCCTCAGCCGCTGCACCTCGTGCTCCGCCTCCAGGGCGCGGCGCCGCCACTCGCCCAGCGCGGCGGCGGCGGCGCGGGCGGCGCGGTCCAGGCGCTCCCACGCCGCGGCCTCGCCGGGCGCGGACGCGTCCGCCTGCACCAGCGGCGAATCAGCGGCGCCGGATGCCATGGCGCTCCTCGAGCGCGCGGAGGACGCGCGACACCGCCTCGTCCACCTCGGCGTCCGTCAGCGTGCGCTCCGGCGCGCGGAACCGCAGGCGGAACGCGATGCTGCGCGTCCCCTCCGGAACCCCCTTCCCCTCGTACAGGTCGAAGGGGAAGACCTCCTCCAGCAGCGCCCCCGCCCCCTCGCGGATGATCGCCGACACCTCCGCGGCGCCCACGGTGGTGGGCACCAGCAGCGCCAGGTCGCGCTCGGAGCCGGGGTGGACGGGGATCGGCTGGTACTTCACGTCCCGCCGCGCCGCCGCCGCGTCGGGAAGCCGCATCTCCAGCACGAACACGTCGCCGGCCCACGCCGGCGCATCCACCTCGCCCTCCGCGGCGACGCGCCCGTTGCCTCTCTCGTTTCCATCGACCGAGACGCGGAACGCGCCCTCCGCCGCATCCACCACCGCGCCCGTGTGGACGGCGGCGAACTCCTCCATCAGCCCCTTCAGGTCCCACGCGTCCCAGTCCGGCGACGGGGCGGACCAGTGCGGCGGGCGGCTGGCGCCGGTGAACACCGCCGCCACGCGCCGCTCCTCGCCCGGCATCCCGCCGCCCTGCGCGGGCGCGAAGACGGTGCCGATCTCGAAGAGCCGCACGTCGCGGACGCCGTGCGCCAGGTTGTGCTCCAGGCGGCGCAGCAGCCCGGGCGCCAGGCTGCTGCGCAGGAACGCCTCCTCCGCCGACAGCGGGTTCAGCAGCGGCACCGCCCCCGCCGACTCCGGCGCGAAGCCGACCGTCACCGACTCCAGGAATCCCCAGCGCGCGAAGAGATCGCGCACCCGCCGCTCCACCGCCACCGACGGGTGCTCGGGGACGGCGGTGGGGCGGAAGGGGACCATCGCCTCGGGGAACGAGTCGTAGCCGCGGCGGCGGGCCACCTCTTCGATGACGTCGATCTCCGTCGTCACGTCCGGGCGAAAGCCGGGGACCAGGACGCGCATGGGACGCGGCTTGGTGTTCACCTCGAAGCCGATCGGTTCCAGCAGGTCGCGGATCTCGCGGGGGGAGATGGGGATGCCCAGCAGCTTCTCCACCCGCTCCTCGCGCACGCCCACCTTCAGCGGCTCGAAGGGGTGCGGGACGAGGTCGACCGCCCCCACCGCCTGCCCGCCGGCGACGGCCAGGATGAGCTCGATCACGCGACTCATCGCCGCGGGCTGGCCCTCGGGATCGACGCTGCGCTCGAAGCGGTGCGAGGCGTCGGTGTTCAGCCCCAGCCGCCGCGCCGTCTTCCGCACCGCCTTCGGATCGAAGAGCGCCACCTCCACGAACAGGTCCGTGGTGGAATCGCTCACCTCGGAGTTCCCGCCGCCCATCACCCCGCCCAGCGCCACCGCGCGCTCGCCGTCGGCGATCACCACGTCGCCGGGCTCCAGCGCGCGCTCCACCCCGTCCAGCGTGGTGAGCCGCTCGCCGGGCTCAGCACGGCGGATGACCACACGGCCGCCGCGCAGCAGCGCCAGGTCGAAGGCGTGGATCGGCTGCCCCAGCTCGTGCAGCACGTAGTTGGTGGCGTCCACCACGTTGTTGATGGGCCGCACGCCGATGGCCCGCAGCCGCGCCGACAGCCACTCCGGCGACGGGGCCACGGAGACGCCGCGGACGATGGCGCCCATGTAGCGCGGGCATCCCTCGTCGTCCTGGATCTCCACCTCCAGCCCCGCCACCTCGCTCATCCGGCGGCCGGGCTTGACGGGGCAGCCGTGGCCGCGGTCGTTGGGAAAGCGCGGCAGCTCGATGCCGTCCTCGCCGCGGGGCGCCAGCTCGCGCGCCACGCCCAGGTGCGAGAGCAGCTCGCCGCGGTTGGGGGTGACGTCCACCACCAGGACGTGGTCGTCCAGCCCCAGCGCCTCGCGGAAGCGGGTCCCCGGGCGGAAGTCGCCGCGCAGCGCCATCAGCCCGGAGTGGTCGCGCCCCAGCCCCAGCTCACGCGCGGAGCAGAGCATCCCCTCCGAGGCCTCGCCGCGGAGGTTCGCCTTTTTGATCTCCATCCCCCCCGGCAGCGTCGCGCCGATGGGGGCGAAGGGATAAAGGCCGCCCGCCTCCACGTTGGGCGCGCCGCAGACCACCTGCAGCCGCTCGCCGCCACCCGCGTCCACGGTGCACAGGCGCAGGCGGTCGGCGTTGGGGTGCTGGCGCACCTCTTCCACCCGCGCGATCACCACGTCGCCGATCTGCGCGCCCAGGTCGATGATCTCGTCCACCGGCGCGCCGAGCATCGCCAGCCGCTCCGCCAGCTGCTGCGGAGTGCCCTGGAGGCCGGGGGCGATGGACTGGAGCCAGCGGTAGCTGATGTTCATGGAAACGAAAGGTTACAGGGGACAGGTTACAGGTTACAGTGGGCGGATTTCGCCGCCGCCCGCCCAACCGCCCATGTCCCGCGCAGTGCTCTGGAGTCCCTCGTCAGGCACAGGAGCCGGCCCGCGGACGAGTCTGCAGGCTGTCCCCTGTAACCTGTAACCTATCCCCTCGCAGCTCAGACGAATTGCCTCAAAAACCGCATGTCGCTCTCGTACAGCAGCCGGATGTCCGGCAGCCCGTACCGCTGCATGGCGATGCGCGCCGGGCCCATCCCGAAGGCGTAGCCGGTGTACTTCTCGGGGTCGTATCCCACCGCCTCGAAGACCCGGGGATGCACCATCCCGCTCCCCATGATCTCCATCCACCCCGTGTGCTTGCAGGCGCTGCACCCCGCGCCCTTGCAGATGCGGCACGACACGTCCACCTCCGCCGACGGCTCGGTGAAGGGGAAGAACGAGGGGCGGAAGCGCGTCTTCGTGTCCGCGCCGAAGAAGCGGCGCACGAACTCGCCGATGGTGGCCTTGAAGTCCGCGAAGGTGATCCCCTCGTCCACTGCCAGCCCCTCCAGCTGCGCGAAGCCGGGCGCGTGGCTGGCGTCGAACGGGTCACGGCGGTACGCCATCCCCGGCACCACCACGCGCACCGGCGGCTGGAACGCCTCCATGGTGTGCGCCTGCGCCGGCGAGGTGTGCGTGCGCAGCACCACGCCGTCGGCCAGGTAGAAGGTGTCGTGCATGTCCGCCGCGGGGTGGTCCAGCGGCGTGTTGAGCCTGGTGAAGTTGTACTCCACCGTCTCCACCTCGCGCCCCGTGACGCGGCTGAACCCCAGGTCGCGGAAGATGTCGCAGATCTCGTCGATCACCTGCGTCACCGGGTGCACGCCGCCCTGCCAGCGCCGCCGCCCGGGAAGCGACAGGTCGATGCGCGGCCCCTCGTCCGCAGCGCCGGCGAACGCCGCCTCGCGCTCCTCCAGCAGCGCGTTCAGCGCCTCCTTGACGCGGTTGGCCTCCGCGCCCACGGCGGGGCGCTCCTCGGCGGAGAGTTCGCCCAGGCGGCGCAGGATCCCCGTGAGCCGCCCCTTGCGCCCCAGGTACTCGATGCGCAGCGCCTCCAGCGCCGCGGCGTCGCCCCCCGCGCCGATGGCCTTGAGCCCCTCGCGCTCCAGCGACTTCAACTCCCCGATCAGCTCGTCGACCGCCATCGCAATCCGCGTGTTCAGGATTCTCCGCCTGTCCGGCCCGGCCGTCCGCAGCGCTCCAGGATCGCCGCCATCCTCCGCGCCGGCACGCCCAGCGCCTCGC
>DATAAG010000003.1:0-1541 GCA_036260235.1 Longimicrobium sp. | reverse complement strand
CAGCGTCTCGAACAGCCAGATGTCGAACGCGAAGGAGGCAAGCGAGGGGACGCGGTTGCCCGCGCCGAACCCGAACGCACTACCCGCCACGGCCAGCGTGGCGCCGAGGCTCCCGTGCGACACCCGCACGCCCTTGGGCCGGCCGGTGGAGCCCGAGGTGTAGATCACGTACGCCAGGTGCTCCGGCGTGAGCCCGCCGCGCCCCAGGTCTGTCGGCGGGAGCGAAGCCCACGTCGGCGCTGCGGCGTCCAGCTCGACCACGGGGAGGGTGGCGCCGGCGAACAGGGGGCGCAGCGCGGGCTCGGTGAGGAGCGCCGCGGGGGCGCCGTCCTCCAGCATGTAGCGCAGCCGCTCTCCGGGGTACGCGGGGTCGAGCGGGAGATACGCCCCGCCCGCCTTGAGCACCCCCAGCAGCCCCACCACCATCTCCAGGCCCCGCTCCACGCAGATCCCCACCCGCGCGTCCGGTCCCACGCCCAGGGCGCGGAGGTGGTGCGCCAGCCGGTTCGCCCGCGCGTTCAGCTCCGCGTAGCTCAGCGTCTCGTCTTCGTAAACGAGCGCGGCCGCGCCGGGCGTGCGCTCCACCTGCGCCTCGAACTGCTCGTGCACAAACGCTTCGCGCGGGTACTCCGCTCGCCTGTCGTTGAACTCCTCCACCACCCGGCGCCGCTCGGCATCGGGGAGCAGTTCCAGTCGCTCCACGCTCCCCCGCTCGTCCGCCACCATCCCTTCCAGCACCCGCCGCAGGTAGCCGAGCCAGCGCTCCACCGTCTCCCGCTCGAACAGGGCGGTGGCGTACTCCACCTCCCCCTCGATCCGCCCGCCATCCTCCCACAGCTCCAGCGCGAGGTCGAACTTCGCGGTCACCTGCGACGACGAGCCCCCGGAGCCCGAGGGGTCCAGCGGACCCAGTGCCAGCCCCGGCAGCTCCAGGCGGCTCCCGGGCGCGTTCTGCCAGGCGAACATCACCTGGAACAGCGGGTGGTGCGTCAGGCTGCGTACCGGCTGCACCAGTTCCACCACCTGTTCGAAGGGGATGTCCTGGTGGTGCTGAGCGCCCAGAGAGCGCTCCTTCACCCGCCCCAGCAGCTCCGCTACGCTGGGCGAGCCCGACAGGTCCACGCGCAGCGCCAGGGTGTTGACGAAGAAGCCGATCAGACCCTCGATCTCGCTCCGCCCGCGGTTGGCGCTCGGGGTGCCGACGACGACCTCGTCCTGGCCCGACAGCCGGGCGAGCACGGCCGCCCATCCGGCGAGCAGCGTCATGTGAAGGGTGGCGCCGTGCCGCTGCCCCAGCGTCTTCAGCGCCGCGGTCAGCGCCTCGTCCAGCTCCACCTTCAGCGACGCACCTGCGAAATCCTGCCGCGCCGGGCGCGGACGGTCCGTCGGCAGCTCCAGCAGCTCCGGCGCGCCCGCCAGCGTCTCGCGCCAGTAGTCCGCCTGCCGCTGCAGGACCTCGCCCTCCACCCAGCGGCGGTGCCACACGGCGTAGTCGGCGTACTGCACCGGCAGCGGCGGGAGCGGGTCGGCCTCGCCGCGCG
>DATAAG010000002.1:0-8390 GCA_036260235.1 Longimicrobium sp. | reverse complement strand
GGGAAAGGGCCGGGGAGAGGGGGGCGCCGGCGGTGCGTGAAGGAGCTCATCGAAGCGCCACGAACCTTCAAACTCGAGCCGTTCTCCCCCTCTCCGCGAGGAACGAGCGGGGAGGGGCCGGGGGGCTCCCGCGGGCGGCGGATGCCGGCAGAGTGCATGAAGCCGGCGCCCGTTCCAACCTCCCCCAGGGGTTTTTGGGGGAGGTGGGCGAGTAATGCGTGCCCGGAGGGGGCGTGCCCTCGCGCCGCGCCATCCTGACCTCACGGATCCACCCGACCGACCACCCTGACCGATACCCGATGCCACGTCCGACGATTCCGGTCCTCCTCACCGCCGCGCTCCTGCTCGCCCCGTCGCGGGGGCGGGCGCAGGACATGGCGGACTACGACTACGAGAACCTGGTGTTCACCGGCGCGGGAGCGCACCTGAACATGGTGTTCCCGGCGCGCACGGAGGCCGCGCTGGGGCTGAACGTGCGCGTGGACCTGGGGCTGCTGGGGCCCAACGTGCGCGTCACCCCGGGGGTCAGCTTCTGGTCGTCGCAGCTGCGCGACAGCGAAACGGAGCGGATGGAGGAGCGCATCGAGGCGGCGTGCGACCAGGGCGGCGTCCCCTGCCCGGGGATCGAGCTGGGCGAGGTGGAGGTGAGCGACCTGTCGCTGGACGTGGACGCGCACTTCCTGTGGACCACCGACTACTTCATCGAGCCGTACGCGGGCGCCGGCGTGTCGCTGCACCTGGTGAACGGCAGCGGCGAGTTCATCGACAACACCTTCGTGGAAGAGCTGCTGGACGGCCTCGCGCCGGGACTGAACCTGGTCGGCGGGCTGGAGTTCCCCATCGCCGGGAACCTGCGCCTGCTCACCGAGGCGCGGGCGGTGCTCACCGGCACCACCCGCTACATCAGCCTGGGCGCGGGCGGCGCGTGGCGCTTTCCGCCGGAGATGCAGCGCCCCGTGGTTCCGCCCCCGCCGCCGCCCCCGCCGCCGGCTTCGCCCCTGTCGCGCGCCCTGACCCCCGGAGGACGCTGATGGCCGCCGCCCGACCCCCGATCCGCATCGCCGTGCTGGGTGCGGGGAGCATCGCCCAGGTGGTGCACCTGCCGCTGCTCACCCGCATGCGCGGCGTGGACGTGGCCGCCGTCGCCGACCGCGACGCGCTCACGGCCCGCACCATCGCCCAGCGCTTCTCCATCCCCGCGGTCACGACCAGCTTCGAGGAGGTGCTGACGGACGACATCGACGCCGTCGTGGTGTGCACCCCCAGCAACCGCCACGAGGACCAGGTGCGCGCCGCCCTGCGCGCGGGCAAGTACGTGCTGTGCGAAAAGCCGCTGGCGCTCACCCCCGAGGGGGTGGAGTCGCTGTTGCAGGAGGAGGGCGCGGACGAGCGGCTGATGGTGGCCATGAACCAGCGCTTTCGCGCGGACGCGGCGGCGCTGCGCCAGTTCGTGCTGGGCGGCGAGCTGGGCGACGTCTACTACCTCAAGGCGGGGTGGCTGAACCGCTACCGGCCGCGCGGGCGCACCTGGCGCGAGCGCAAGGCCACGGCGGGCGGCGGCGCCTTCATGGACCTGGGGCTGCAGATGCTGGACCTGGGGATGTGGATCCTGGGCTACCCCACGCCGGAGCGCATCTCCGCCCACATGTACTCCGCGCCGGGGAGCGAGGTGGAGGACGCGGCCGCGCTGGTGGTGCGGCTGGAGGGGGACCGGCTGATCGCGCTGGAGTGCGCGTGGAACCTCAAGGCCAGGCGCGACCGCCAGTTCCTGCACCTGCTGGGGAGCAGCGGCTCGGGGACGCTGGCGCCGCTGGGGGTGTTCAAGGAGATGGGGGCGGGGCTGGTGGAGGTCACGCCGCCGCGGCAGGCGGCGCGCGAGAACGTGTTCACCGCCAGCTACCGCAACGAGCTCACGCAGTTCGTGGAGGTGGTGCGCGGCGAGGCCACGGCTGCGCCCCCGCGGGAACACCTCGTGCTGATGCGCCTGGTCCAGGCCGCGTACCGCTCCGCGGAGGAGCGCCGCGAGATCGCGCTGTAGCGGCCCGGGCGGATCGAACGTCAGAAGAACGGGAACGAGAAAGGGACGGGGAGAGATGGCGGACGTACGGGAGCTGATCGACGGGATGAACGAGGACCTGGCGGCCGAGTACCAGGCCGTGGTGATGTACCGCACCTACGCCTCGCTGGTGACGGGGCCGTGGCGGCAGGAGCTGCGCGGCTTCTTCGAGAGCGAGATCCCGGACGAGCTGGGCCACGCCGGGTTCCTAGCGGACAAGATCGTGGCGCTGGGCGGCATTCCCACCACCGAGGCGCGCCCGGTGCCCATCCCGCGCACCAACCGCGAGATGCTGGAGAACGCGCTGCAGGCGGAGGTGGACACCATCGAACGCTACACCAAGCGCATCCAGCAGGCGGAGGAGTGCGGCGAGATCTCCATCAAGGTGCAGCTGGAGAACCTGATCGTGGACGAGAGCCAGCACCGCGACGACATCCGCCGGATGCTGATGGACTGGAAGGAGTCGCAGTAGAGGGGAGAGGTTACAGGTTACAGGTTACAGGTTACAGGTTACAGAGGTTGCCGCCGGTCGTCCCCTGTCCCCTGTCCCCTTCTTTTCCGCCCTCCGCGGGTTGATTATCGCGCTGCAAGGGGTTAACTTTCACGTTTCCCTGACCGCCCGCGGTGGGTCCGCGGGGATGGTCTGACGGAGCGGCAATCAAAGCCCAGCCCAAGGTGGTGGACATATGAAGGCGGACATCCATCCGAACTACCGGACGTCGACGGTGCACTGCGCCTGCGGCAACACGTTCCAGACGCGCTCCACCAAGGGCGACATCCACGTCGAGGTCTGCAGCAACTGCCACCCGTACTTCACGGGCAAGCAGAAGCTGATGGACACGGCGGGCCGCGTGGAGCGGTTCCGGCAGCGGTACGCAACCGCTGGCCAGTAAGCGGCAGAGCGAAAGAGCCGGGGTTGCGATGCGACCCCGGCTCTTTTTCGTTCCGGCAGGGAAGGTTACAGGGGACAGGTTAACAGGTTACAGCGGACAATCGGCACCCAGCTCCGCACGTGCGCCCCTGAGCGGGTGAACCCGCCGCTGGGACTGCCACAAGCCCCGTCTTGGCCTCGCTCACGCTCGCCAAACGGGGCTTCAACCGCTTGGAACGCGGCTGGAGGCGTGTTCACGGGGCGGTGTGCCGTTGCCGGCTGTAACCTGTCCCCTGTAACCTGTCCCCTGCCGTTCCACACTAACGCACTAACGCACTAACGCACTCACGCACTCACGCACTTCATGCACGACCGCATCGCCGAAGCTCGCGCGCGCTACGAGGACCTTTCCGTGCAGTTGGCCGACCCCGGGATCCACGCGGACCCCGGGCGGCTGCGCGAGCTTTCGCGCGAGCATGCGCGGCTGGCGCAGATGGTGGAGGCGGCGGACCGGCTGGACCGCACCCAGGCGGAGCTGGCCGGCGCGCGGGAGATGCTGGACGAGGGGGGCGACGATCCCGAGCTGACGGCGATGGCGCGGGACGAGGCGCAGCGGCTCACGGGCGAGGTGGAGCGGCTGGAAGAGGCGCTCAAGCTGCTCCTGATCCCCCGCGATCCGCTGGACGACCGCGACGCGGTGGTGGAGGTGCGCGCCGGTACCGGCGGCGACGAGGCGGCGCTCTTCGCCGGCGACCTCTTCCGCATGTACAGCCGCTTCGCCGACCGGCGCGGGTGGAAGGTGGAGGTGGTGGGCGTCTCCGAAGGGACCGCGGGCGGCTACAAGGAGGCCGTGTTCGTGGTCCGCGGGGCCAACGCGTACGGCGACCTGCGCTACGAGAGCGGCGTGCACCGCGTGCAGCGCGTTCCCGCCACGGAGACGCAGGGGCGCATCCACACCTCCGCGGCCACGGTCGCCGTGCTGCCGGAGGCGGAAGAGGTGGACGTGCAGATCAACCCCGCGGAGCTCAAGATCGACGTCTACCGCAGCAGCGGCCCGGGCGGGCAGTCGGTGAACACCACCGACTCCGCCGTGCGCATCACCCACCTGCCCACGGGGCTGGTGGTCACCTGCCAGGACGAGAAGTCGCAGCACAAGAACAAGGACAAGGCGATGGCCGTGCTGCGCTCGCGGCTGCTGGACGCCCGCATCGCCGAGCAGGAGGCGGAGCGCGCCCGCGACCGCAAGGCGCAGGTGGGCACCGGCGACCGCTCCGCCAAGATCCGCACCTACAACTTTCCCCAGAGCCGCGTGACCGACCACCGCATCGGCTTCACCACGCACGCGCTGCAGCAGGTGCTGGACGGCGGCCTGGACGAGCTGATCGAGCGGCTGAAGCTGGCGTCGCAGGCGGAGCGGGCGGCGTAGGGCCCTCCCCCGGCGGCGCCCTCCCCCGGCCTCGCTCAGGCTCGGCCACCCCCTCCCGCAAACTGCGCGGGAGGGGGGATAGACATCGGGTGGGCGACCGGCGCGGGTGGGTGTGGCGCGAGGGGCGGGTCCGTTGCTGGCGCGACGGGGGCCTCTCCCCCGCCCGGCCTTTCGCTCGTTCCTCGCGACGGCGGGCGACCCCTCCCCCAACTTCGGGGGAGGGGTTGCACGGGCGGGTTCGGTGAGCGGCGGCGGCCTCTCAGCAGGGATGGTAGATCCTTCGGTCGGCGCCATGGTTTTGCGCGGTCGCGGGGATCGCGCGGCGCCTCCCTCCGGATGACAAAGGTCAGGGTTGCTGTCCGGAGACCTGGCCACCCCCCTCTCCCGCGCAGTTTGCGGGAGAGGGGCCGGGGGTGAGGGGTCCGCGCGAAGCGCGACGCTGTTCGCCGTTGCCGTTCCCCCCTCTCCGCGAGGAACGAGCGGGGAGGGGGCAGGGGGAGGGGCCCCGAGCCCGCGGTACGGCTTATGCCCTTGCGTGCACTTCGTTTTCTTCCCTTCACCCGCTCACCCCGTCACCCGTTCACCCGCTCACCGCCCTTGGCAACGGACACCCGGCGCTGGACCGTAGTCGAGATGATCCGCTGGACGGCGGAGTACCTGGGCGAGAAGGGCGTCCACAACGCTCGCCTGAACGGCGAGCTGCTGCTGGCCGGTGTCCTCGGGTGCAAGCGCCTGGACCTGTACCTGCAGCACGACCGCCCGCTCACCGCCGAAGAGCTGGCCGAGTTCAAGACCCGCCTGCGCAGGCGTGCGCGGCGCGAGCCGTTGCAGTACATTGACGGCACCGCGGCCTTCCGCAACCTTGTGCTGCGCGTGGACCCCCGGGTGCTCATCCCGCGCCCCGAGACGGAGGTGCTCGTGCAGCAGGTGCTGGAGTGGGCCCGCGGACGCGAGGCGCTGGCGGCGGTGGACGTGGGAACGGGCTCCGGCGCCATCGCGCTGGCGCTGGCCATCGAAGGGCCGTTCGCCCGCGTCGTGGCCACCGATGCGCAGGCGGAGGCGCTGGCCGCGGCGCGCGAGAACCACGCCCTGGCCGCGCCGGACGCGCCGGTGGACTTCCGCCACGGCGACCTGCTGGCGCCGGTCCGTGGGGAGACGTTCGACGTCGTCGTCTCCAATCCCCCGTACGTGGGCGAGGAGGAGCGGGCGGGGCTGGACCCGGAAGTGCGGGAGTGGGAGCCGGCGACGGCGCTGTTCGCGGGGGTGGGGGGGATGGACGTGATCCGGCGGCTGGTTCCCCAGGCGGCCGAGGCGCTGAAGCCCGGCGGGCTGCTGGCGCTCGAGATCGGCGCGGCACAGGGGGCGGCGGTGGCCCGGGTGATCGGGGAAACGAACGCGTTCGGCGCGCCGCGGGTGCGGCCGGACCTGGCGGGGCGCGACCGCGTGGTGCTCGCCGAACGACTCTGAACGCAGAGAGAGAACGGATGGACCAGATCTGGGAGCGGGCGCGCGAGGTGGGGCGCCAGATCGCGCAGAGCGCGGAGTACCAGGCGTTCAAGCGCGCCAGCGGCAGCCTCAGCGACGACCGCGAGGCCGTCACCCGGCTGAACCGCCTGCAGGAGCTGGAGGAAGGCTTCACCCAGCTCATGCAGCGCGGCCAGGAGCCGCCCCTGGAGGAGCAGCAGGAGTACGAGCGGCTGGTGGGCGAGGTGCAGGCCATGCCCGCCTACCAGGCCCTGGCGGCCGCGCAGAGCAACTTCGACCGGCTGATGCTGCGCGTGAACGAGGAGATCGCCCGGGGAATCGAGGCGGGGGAGCAGAGCCGCATCATCCTGGCCTGAGGCACGCGTCCCGCATGAAGCTTTTGCCCAGCGACTTCCGCGAGCAGGGAACACGGCTGCTGATTCCCGTGCTGCGGCCCTTCGTGCGCAGCGGGATCTCGCCCAACGCCCTCAGCACCATCGGCTTCGTGGTCACGATGTCGGCGGGGCTGGCGTTCTTCTACGGCGAGCTGCAGATCGGCGGGGCGCTGGTGCTGCTGGGCGGCTTCTTCGACGTGGTGGACGGCTACGTGGCGCGGCAGACGGAGCGGGTGACCAAGTTCGGCTCCTTCTACGACTCCACGCTGGACCGCATCAGCGAGGTGATGGTCTTCATGGGCGTGTTCTCGCTGTACAACGGCGAGGAGCCCAACATCGGCGAGCCGTGGATGGTGTACGTGGTGGCGCTGGCGCTGGCCGGGTCGCTGCTGGTCTCGTACACCCGCGCCCGCGCGGAAGGGATGGGGATCGAGTGCCGGGTGGGGCTGATGCAGCGGCTGGAGCGGGTCCTGCTTCTGGGGATCGCGACCCTCTTCTTCGGCTCGTGGCGCGAGGGGCTGGTGCTGACCTGGGTGATGCTGCTGATGGCGGTGCTCACCAACCTCACGCTCATCTACCGGATCTTCTGGGTGTACCGGGTTACCCGCCCCGCGCCCGCGCCCGTGCAGGCGGGGCCGGCGCGCCGGACGGACAGAACACCAGTCAACAGGTAATGCAGACCGTGCGCAACGACAGTTACGTGCCGCGTCCGCCCGAAGGGCGCCTGGGCATCCTGCTCCCCGGCCTGGGGGCGGTGTCCACCACCTTCATCGCCGGGGTGGAGCTGGTGCGCCGCGGGATGGGGCGCCCTATCGGCAGCCTGACGCAGATGGGCACCATCCGCCTGGGAAAGCGGACGGACAACCGGGTGCCCCGCATCCAGGAGTTCGTGCCGCTGGCGGGGCTGGACGACCTGGTCTTCGGCGCCTGGGACCCGTTCCCCGCCAACGCGTACGAGGCCGCGCAGGTCTGCGGGGTGCTGGACCGGCACGCGCACGTGGAGCCCATCGCCGACTTCCTGATGGGGATCGAGCCCATGCCGGCGGTCTTCGACCAGCGCTACGTGCGCAAGCTGGAGGGGATCAACGTCAAGCCCGGCACCAGCAAGCGGCGCTGGGCGGAGTCGCTGCGCGACGACATCCGCGCCTTCAAGGCCCGCAACCGCTGCGACCGGCTGGTGATGGTCTGGTGCGGCTCCACCGAGGTGTACATCAGCCCCGGCCCGGTGCACCAGACGCTGGAGGCGTTCGAGCGCGCCATCGACGAGAACCACGAGCAGATCTCGCCCTCCATGCTGTACGCCTACGCGGCGCTCATGGAGGGAGTGCCGTACGCCAACGGGGCGCCGAATCTCGCGGTGGACATTCCCGCGCTGATCGAGCTGGCGGACCAGCAGGGGGTGCCCATCGCGGGGAAGGACTTCAAGACGGGCCAGACGCTGATGAAGACCATCATCGCGCCGGGGCTCAAGGCGCGCATGCTGGGGCTGGACGGCTGGTTCAGCACCAACATCCTGGGGAACCGCGACGGCGAGGTGCTGGAGGACCCGCAGGCGTTCAAGACCAAGGAGGAGAGCAAGCTCTCCGTGCTGGAGCACATCCTTCAGCCGGTGATGTACCCGGAGCTGTACGGCCGCTTCGCGCACATGGTGCGGATCAACTACTATCCGCCGCGCGGCGACGCCAAGGAGGGGTGGGACAACATCGACATCCGCGGGTGGCTGGACTACCCGATGCAGATCAAGGTGGACTTCCTGTGCCGCGACAGCATCCTGGCGGCGCCGCTGGCGCTGGACGTGGCGCTGTTCCTGGACCTGGCCCGGCGCGCGGGGATGAGCGGCATCCAGGAGTGGCTCTCCTTCTATTTCAAGAGCCCCATGGTGGGCGAGGGGCTGTACCCGGAGCACGACCTGTTCATCCAGCAGATGAAGCTCAAGAACACCCTGCGCTGGATGATGGGCGAGGACCAGATCACGCACCTGGGGCTGGACTACTACCTGGAGGAGGCGGAGTCGCTGGCGGGTGTGTAGTGCGTGAGTGCGTGAGTGCGTTAGTGCGTTAGTGAACGTGGCCCGGCTTCCTGCGTGGAGGCCGGGTTTTCGTTTGGGAGAGAGTGCGCCGGTTCGGCGGAAACTCAGCCTGGCAGTCCTGTCCGCGCAGGCGAAGAGCGTGTAGTTGT
>DATAAG010000001.1:0-12107 GCA_036260235.1 Longimicrobium sp. | reverse complement strand
GGCGTGCGCTGGTTCTTCCGGGATTGAAAGGGAACAGGGAACAGGGAACAGGGAACAGGGAACAGGGAATAGCCAGCGAAAGAAGAGGCCGGGGCGCCGTGATGGCGGCCCGGCCTCTTCTGCTTCTTCGATCGCGCGTCTCTCAGCCGCGCGTGGGCTCAGCAGTACTCCGGATACTGCGTGGGGCAGGCTTCCGGGCTGTAGGTAGGCTCGCAGTCGCCGGTGCAGAGGCCGGTCTGGCACGCATCGTACGCCGAGCCGCAGCCGACGTTGTGGCCCCTGGTGGGGTCGTGGGCGATCACGGTCCCGCGGCCGGTGCTCGCCGCCGACGTTGCGAAGCCCTGCACGGACAGGCTCTCCACCACCAGCTTGATCTTCCGCATCTTCTTCCACTTCCCTGGTATGGCGTAAACGGGCGCCGGTCTCTCCGGCAGCCCGGTTGCCCCTGCGGGGCGCGTGGCGCGAACACTAGGCGCAAAGCGGCGGCCCCGCAACCGACAAGCGCGCACAGACCACGCCGATTCGTGTCGGTTCGGGGGGGCGTTTGCGCTGAGGCTTGAGATGAGCGATCTGATCGAGGCATCGCCGCATCCCGGCCGGGAGTCGCCGGAGGCGCTGCCGGACCGACGTGCCCGATAGAGGAGCCGTACTTCGGAAATGGAATGAATGTAGGGATTTTGCCGTGTGAGCAGGCAGGACGGCACACGCGGTGCGGGGTGGCTTCCTCACGATTCTGTGAGCCTTATGGTCACGTGTCGGGTGGCAGCCTTGTGGTATCCGGCATTTTTAATGCGTACGCAGTCGCGCGTTTCAGGATGTCCGAGTCTGGCCGTTTCCGTCCCTGTGCGCTGCTCGTCTTTCCTCCGGCGCCTGGCGAGAGGCTCGTTCGCGGTGGCGATGCCCTGGCTACTGCTCGCGTCCGCCTGCGCGCCTGCCGTCCACGCGGCACGATCGAACGCAGCCGCTTCGTCCGCGGCGCGGGTCTGTACCGTACGCGAGGTGGCGCGCGAGCGGCTGCGGGTGGAGGGGGGACGTGCCCTTTTCGTGCGGCCCGTCGTCCTGGAGCCCAACGGGCGTGGGGAAATGCTCCTCGCGGGCGACATCAGCTTCCTGCTGGAGCAGCGGCCCGGAGGCGCCGGGTGGGCGTTCGTCAGCGAAGACAGCACGTTCGGGGCGATCATTCCCGCGGCGGGCGAGCCCGTCGTCGTTCCGGCCCCCATCCCCACGCGCCTGATCGGGGGGACGCGCGCGCTGGCGCGGGAGGATGGGGGCTGGGACGTGGTGTTCGCGCAGGTCCACGGCTACACCGGCCGGTCGCGCCCCTTCACCGTGGAGCGGCTGTGGCACGGCGTTCTGGACGGCGCCCGCTGGCGGCGGCTGGAGCCGGTGCCCGTCCCGGCCGGCGACGGGGACACCCTGGACGTGACCCACGCGTCGGCGCTGCTGCGGGTGGGCGACACCCTCTTCTGGGCGGCATCCCTCAGGCGCCCGGGAGTGGATGCGACCACGCTCTTCGCGGGCCGGGGCGGGGCGTGGGAGCACGAGATCGTGCCGACCCTGGGCGCCGGATACCCGCGCATCGCCCACGCCGACTCCCTGGGGCTGGTGCTGGCCGTGGTGGGCCCTGACCGCACGCTTCCCTCCGACGGCAACTCGCTCATCCTCTGGACGCGCCGCCCCGAATGGCGGCCCTACCGCAAGCTGGTCCCCAGCAGCCGAGAGCAGGTTTACGATCCCTGGATCTCCCTTTCCCCCGGTAGCGAGGTCGCGGGGTGGGTGGCGGGCGTGGAGGACAGTGCTGGAGCGAGGACGGAGGCGCACGCCATGTGGGGGCGGCTGGATCAGGGGGCGCCGGTCGCCGTGCTGGATCCGGCGGTCCGCACCTACGGGCAGTTCGCGGTGCGGCCGCTGGAGCCCGCGGCCGGCGTGCGGCTGTGGGTGCTGGCCCACGTGCTCGCCGACGGCCGGACCAGCGAGCTGCGCATCGTGCAGGAGTCCGGCGGCGCGGCCGCGCCGCTCGCCGCGATCCCCGTTTCGTTCCCGGCGGGGTTCGTGGCGGCGCTCCCCGCGCCCGGACGGCTGCTGGTCGCCGGAGCCGAGCACGACGCCGAGCAGCGGATGGTCGTGTCGCTGCTGCTGCGCTTCCAGGTAGACTGCCCCTCACCATGACCCGGACCTTACTTCGTCTCTGGGCCCGGGGCTTTTCCGTCACCCGTTCCCCGAGGTGGGCGATGCGACATCGATGGTTGGTGAGCGCAGCCGGTGCGGTGCTGATGGCCGCGTGCGCGGACAGGCCTGGCCCCGTGCTGTCCGTGGCGCCGGATGAGGACGTGGAGCGCGCCGTCGCTCCCGACGGCTACGAGGCTCCCTCGTACGCCAGCGAGTCCGCGGTGCCTCCCGGGTACGCGTGGGCGGAGGTGCGCAGCCACCGGGAGCGCGTAAGCTGGGAATCCAACCAGGCGAGCGGCTACGGCAGCATGGAGTATTTCGGCAACCGGGGCCGCATCGCGCTCGAGCTCCAGATCCTGAGCGGGTATTCCACGGTGGCTACCGCCCGCACCGAGCGCGAGCAGCCCGACGTTCTGCCCGCGTACCGCGTGGCCGGCATTCCGCTGCCTTACACCGTACCGAAGAGCTGCGGGCAGACGGCGAACCTGAGCGCGGTCTATACGGCGCGCACCGTCCTGTTCATCGACACCCGCCTGACCGAGATCGGGCCGCACATCGTGGGCGGACATGCGTACGCGGCCCAGCCGGACTGTCCGCCGCCCGACGACCCGTGCGCGCCGGGCGACTCCGGCGAGTACATGAGCAGCGTGAGCCCCGCGCCCGGTGCCGGCGCGTCGCCCGATGGCTTCCTGTACGATCCCTACGATCCCGGCTACGGCACCGACTGCTCCGGCGGCGGAGGCACGGGAGGCACCGGAGGCACGGGAGGCACGGGAGGGGACTCGGGCGACTCGGGCGGCTCGGGAGCGTCGTTCCCGCAGGTGTGCAGCTCGCTGGGCGGCAAGCTGTACTACGATTACGGGTGCCTGGAAGCCTACAACACCGAAACGAAGAGCTGGGAGACGATCTGGTGCGGCACCTACGCCGTCTGCGAGACCTGATACGTGGAGGAACGGAGATGAAGCACTCGATGAAGCCGTTTCCGGGTGCGCTGGCGCTGCTGGCGCTCCTCGCCGGCGCCGCTCCCGCCGAGGGGCAGGGGCGGCGTGCCGCGCCCACGCGCGTGCCGGTGACGGTGGCGGTGGTGGACGAGCTCCCCGCGACGCAGCAGCCGTTCGCGCTGCTCCGCCGGCCGCCCGCGGAGGGCGGGGACGTGATCGTGCTTCCCGCGAGCGCCGACGCGGACCTGCTGTCGGACGCGGTGCGTGCCCTGCTGACCGTGCGCAGCCACCAGGGCGACCAGGCGACGGAGCGCGGCATGCTGCGGGTGACGGCGCGGACGAATCGGCGGCCTGCGCTGCCGTGGGCCGCGCGCGTGCTGGGAGACCTGCAGCGCACGCCGGAGCAGGCGCTGGCCGGCGTGGGCACCGTCCGCTCGGTGTTGATCTGGCTCCCGCCGCAGCGGGTCAGGTAAGCTTCGGCCGCAACGGCCCGCGGCCGCCGCCTCCCCGCTCCAGGCCAGCGGGGAAGCGTGACGCCGCCCGAAGGCCCTGCTTCGGGCGGCGCGACCTTCCAGCGGTGAAATACGCCCGTTGCGGATGAAGTTCGGCAACCTGTTCCGTATTCGCTCGCCACCACGGTCAGAAGGCAGCGCTGCAGTCCGCGAAGGCGGACTTTGCGAACCTCCAGCGGCGACTTCAGTCGCTCGCCGCGCGGCCGGCCCCCATCACTCCATCACCCCATCACCCCATCACTCCATCACTCCATCACTCCATCACCCCCCATCACCCCATCACCGATTGACTCCCATCCCCGCCTCCGGTAAACTTCACGGTTCCCGTACGGAGGTGCGATGATCCGGAGCATGACGGGGTTCGGGGAGGCGGAGAGGGAGACGGAGGCGGGCACCCTCCGCGTCGAGATCCGGACCGTCAACCACCGACACCTGAGCATAAACTTTCGCACTCCCGCTTCCCTGGCGAAGTGGGAGCCGCAGATGCGCGACTGGCTGCGCGCCCACCTGTCGCGCGGCCACGCCAACGTCGCCGTGCGGCTGGAATCCCCCGCCGCCAGCGCCGCGGCGGTGGGCCTCAAGCTGGACGAGGAGCGGGTCCGCGCCTACCTGGCGCTCTTCAACGAGCTGCGCGAGCGCTTCGGGGTGAGCGGCGAGCCGGACCTGTCGCAGCTGCTGCGCTTCAGCGACGTCATCGTCCGCGACGACGAGGGAACGCGCCTCGAGGTGCCCGTCGACGACCTGCGGGCGGTGGTGGAGGACGCGGCGCGCGCCACGTCCTGCATGCGCGAGGACGAGGGGCGGCGGCTGCAGGCGGACCTGGAGGGGCGCATCGCCGCCATCGACGCGGCGCTGGACGCCATCGCCGACCTGGCGCCCGGGCGCCTGGCCGCGGAGCGCGACCGGCTGCGCGCCGCCGTCGCCGAGTTGGCGGGCGGCGTGGGGGTGAACGAGGAGCGGCTGGCGCAGGAGGTGGCGTACCTGGCGGAGCGCTGGGACGTGAACGAGGAGCTGGTGCGCTTTCGCTCGCACAACGAGCTCTTCCGCGAGCTGATGGCGGCCGACCCGGAGGAGCCGGTGGGAAAGCGGCTCTCCTTCCTCGTCCAGGAGATGCACCGCGAGGCCAACACCATCGGCTCCAAGGCCAACCACGCGGGGATCGCGCACCGCGTGGTCGCCATCAAGGAAGAGGTGGAGCGGCTGCGCGAGCAGGTGGAGAACGTGGAGTGACGCCGTTCCCGCTGGTCCTTTCCGCCCCGTCGGGCGCGGGCAAGACCACCATCGCGCGCCGGCTGCGCGAGCGCCGGAAGGACGTGGTCTTTTCCGTCAGCGCGACCACCCGCGCGCCGCGCGACGGCGAGCGGGACGGGGTGGACTACCACTTCGTGGCCGAGGACGAGTTCCGCCGGATGATCGCCGCGGGCGAGCTGATCGAGTGGGCGCGGGTGCACGACCACTTCTACGGCACCCCGCTGGCCAACGTCCGCCGGGCGGCCGAGCGGGGGGAGTACCTGCTGCTGGACATCGACGTGCAGGGCGCGCGGCAGATCCGCGGCGCGGTGCCGGAGGCGGTGCACGTCTTCGTCCTCCCGCCCTCCGGCGAGACGCTGGTGCAGCGGCTGGTTGACCGCGGGACGGAGGACGATGCGCGGGTGCAGCGGCGGCTGCGCAACGCGCTGGAGGAGCTGCGGACGGCGGCGGAGTTCGACCACGTGGTGGTGAACGACGACCTGGACGCCGCCGTGGCGGACGTGGAGGCGCTGCTGGAGGGGCGGCGGGACGCGGTGCGTCCGCACCCCCCGGCGGAGCGGATGGTGGAGGAGATCCGGGCGGAGATCGAGCGTCACCTGAACCCGTCCGGCGAGGCGGGGCGGGCCGAGGGATAAACCGAGTTCTTTCGAAGGAGAAGGACCGATGCGAGTGGTGACTCCGGGCCAGGCGGCCCGCCACACGGGAAGCAAGTACCTGGGCGTGCTGGTGGCGGCCAAGATGGCGCGCAACCTGAACGAGCTGCGCCGCAACGAGCTGCTGGAAGACCCCACCATCAGCGGCGCCGCCGACGAGCCGCGCGAGAAGCTGACCACCGTGGCGCTGGAAGAGGTGCGGAACGGCACGGCCAGGTTCCGCCTGACGCAGCGGCGCCGCCCCTCCGACATCCTCTAGTCGTCCATGCCCGGGCCGCGCGCGCCGCGGCGACCCTTCGACGGGCGCCGCGTGGTCCTGGGGGTCACCGGGGGGATCGCCGCGTACAAGGCGGTCGCCCTGGCGCGCGAGCTCACCCTGGCGGGCGCCTCCGTCGACGTGGTGCTGACGGAGGGCGCGCTGGAGTTCGTGCGTCCCCTGTCGTTCGAGGCGCTCACCGGGCGCCCCGCCCACGCCTCGCTCTACCCCGCGGGCGACCCGCTCCTGCACATCCGCCTGGCGCGCGACGCCGAGCTGGTGGTCGTCGCGCCCGCGACGGCCAACCTGCTGGCCCGCGCCGCCTCCGGCATGGCCGACGACCTGCTGACGGCCACGCTCCTCGCCACGGAGGCGCCCGTCGTCCTCTGCCCGGCGATGAACGACCGGATGTACGCCCACCCCGCCACGCAGTCCAACCTCCGCCGCCTGGCCGAGATCGGCTACCACCTCGCCGGGCCGGGGATCGGCCCGCTGGCGTGGGGGGAGGGCGAGGGGCCGGGGCGGATGCTGGAGCCGGAGGAGATCCTGGCCCACGCCGGCCGCGCCCTGGAAGGGGCGACGCCGCTCTCCGGCAGGCGCGTCGTCGTGACGGCGGGCCCCACGCGCGAGGCGATCGACCCCGTCCGCTACGTCGGCAACCGCTCCTCGGGGCGGATGGGGTACGAGATCGCCGCGGCCGCCTGGCGCCGGGGGGCGGACGTGTTGTTGATCTCCGGCCCTTCCCACCTGCCGGTCCCCGCCGGCGTGGAGGTGCGGAAGGTCGAGTCCGCGGAGGAGATGCGCGCCGCGGTCGCCGACGCGCTCCCCTCCGCGGACGTGCTGGTGATGGCCGCCGCCGTCGCGGACTTCCGCCCGTCCACCGCCGCCGACCAGAAGATCAAGAAGGAATCCGGCGCCGTCCCGCAGATCGTGCTGGAGCCCACGGCGGACGTGCTGCGCGCCACCCGCGAGGCGCGGCGGCCCGGCTCCGTGGTCGTCGGCTTCGCGCTGGAGACGACGGACGCGGTGGAGAACGGGCGCCGCAAGCTGGAGGGGAAGGGGCTGGACCTGCTGGTGGTGAACGACGCGACGGAGCCCGGGGCGGGGTTCGAGGTGGCGACCAACCGCGTCGTCCTGCTGCAGCCCGGCCGGCCGGACGAGGCGCTGCCGCTGATGGCCAAGGCCGAGGTGGCGGACCGCATCCTGGACCGGGTGGAGACCCTGCTGCCGGCCGCGGAGCCCCGCGCGTGACCGATCCGCGCGACCTGCTGCGCGCCTACCTGCGCCAGCGCCGGGAGCTGGGCGACGGCGAGATCGTGCTGGACCGCCTCTCCCCCGCGGACCTGCAGGCGCTGCTCTCCGACGCCGCCCCGGCCGTCCGCGCCGAGCCGCCGGCCGCGCCCCGGCCGGCGGTGGAGCGCCCCGCATCCACCCTCAGCCGCGTGGAGGTCGCGCCCCCGCCGCCCTTTCCCGGCGAGCCGGAGACGCACGTCCGCGCCGGCGCGCCGGTGCCGGGCGCCGCTCCTCATCCGCCATCTCCCCGCGCTCCCGCCGCGTATGTGAGCGCCGAAGAAATTTCAAGTCTACCGGTCCTCTCCGAAGTTCGCGAGATTGCACTCGGGTGTCCGCGGTGTGCCCTGGCGAAGACGCGCACGCACGTCGTCTTCGGCGAGGGGCGGGAGAACGCGGACGTGATGGTCGTCGGGGAGGCGCCGGGGCAGGAGGAGGACCGTTCGGGGCGTCCATTCGTGGGCCGGGCGGGCAAGCTCCTGGACCTTCTTCTTCTCAGCGTTGGATTCGCGCGGCACGACGTCTATATTTGCAACGTGCTCAAGTGCCGCCCGCCGCAGAACCGCAATCCGCAGCCCGACGAGGTGAGCGCGTGCAGCCCCTATTTGCTGAAGCAGGTCGAGCTGGTGCAGCCGCGCGTGATCCTGGCCTTCGGCACCTTCGCCGCACAGACGCTGCTCGGGACGGACATCTCCATCGGCAAGCTGCGCGGACGCACGCACCAGTACAGGGGCGTGCCGCTGGTCCCTACCTACCACCCCGCGGCCTGCCTGCGCCACCCGGCCTGGACCCGCTCCGTCTGGGAAGACCTCCAGCGGGCGCGTGATGTTCTAGACGCTTCCTGACCCACCGGTACCGCTGATCCTGGGCCCTCCCTTTCCGGCGGGGGCTGACGCGTCGACGTTTCTGCCAGGTAGTCCCTGATCGTCATGGCCACCATCTCGCCGTTCGTCCCCAGGGTCGCCGACCCGCAGCCGTTCGCCGACCGCAGCGCGCCGTATTCCGCCGAGGCGGAGCTGGCGGTGCTGGGGGGCATGCTCATCGACGGCGACGCCCTCACCAAGGCCATCGAGGTCGTCGACGACTCGATGTTCTACCGCGAGGGGAACCGCCGTGCCTTCCGCGCCATGCGGCGGATCTTCGAGCGGGGCGACGTCATCGACCCCGTGACGCTGGCGGAGGAGCTGCGCGGGGCGGGGGATCTGGAGGCGGTGGGCGGGCTGCAGTTCCTCGCGTCGCTGCTGGACGCGGTGCCCACCGCGGCCAACATCGAGTACCACGCGAAGATCGTCCGCGAAAAGGCGGTGCTGCGCCGGCTGATCGAGGCGTCCACCGTCACCATCCAGGAGACGTACGCGCACCAGGGGGACATCGACGAGCTGCTGGACAAGGCGGAGAGCCGCATCTTCCAGATCGCCCAGACGCACGAGCGCAAGGGCTTCGTCTGGATCAAGGAGCTGCTCTGGCCCGCCATGGAGCGCATCGAGATGCTCTCCCAGAACAGCTCCGCCGTCACCGGCGTGCCCACCGGCTTCTACGACCTGGACGAGATGACGGCCGGGTTCCAGAAGGGCGACCTCGTCATCGTCGCGGCGCGTCCTTCCATGGGAAAGTGCCTGGCGCACGATTCCGAGCTGGTGCTGGAGGACGGCAGCGTCGCGACCATCGAGGAGATCTACCGCCGCCGCGAGGCCCGGCTGCTGACCCTGGGCGAGGACTGGAAGCTGGGGATGACGGAGCCCAGCGCGTTCGTGGACGACGGCGAAAAGCCGGTCTTCCGCGTGACCACGCGGCTGGGGCGGACGATCGAGACCACGCTGTCGCACCCGTTCCTCACCGTGGGCGGATGGAAGCCGCTGGGCGAGGTCGCCGTCGGCGAGCACGTGGCGGTGCCGCGGCGCATCCCGGTCTTCGGCACGGCGGAGATGCGGGAGTGCGAGGTCAAGCTCCTCGCCTACCTGATCGGCGACGGCGGGCTCACGGGGAGAAACCCGCGCTTCACGAATGCCGATCCGCGGGTGCGGGACGAGTTCAGCGAGGCGGTGGCGGAGTTCGGCGGGGTGACGGTGAGGCTGGAGGACTCGCGCGGCACGCGCACGCCGACCCTCAGCGTGCGCCGCCATCCGGCGGCCACCGGCGCGGCGCGGGCGGAGCTCGCCGGCGCGGCCGCCGAGGCGATGCCGCGGGCCCGCGGTCAGGGGCGGCCCCTCGCGGCGGCGGTGGGGGTGAGCCCGGCCTCCGTCAGCAACTGGGCGAGCGGCAAGGCGGTTCCCGCCGCGCGCGAGCGGGATGCGCTCGCCGCCGCGCTGGGGATCCAGTTCGCGGCGGATCCGCTCGTCGACCGCAACCCGCTGGTCGCGTGGCTGGACGAGCTGGGCGCCTGGGGAAAGGGCGCGGCGGAGAAGACCGTTCCGCAGGCGGTGTTCACCCTTCGCCGCGAGCGGGTCGCGCTCTTCCTGAACCGGCTGTTCGCCACGGGCGGCCGGGCCACGGTCCTGGCCAGCAGCCAGGCGCAGGTCGGCTACGCGACCGTGAGCGAACGGCTGGCGCGGCAGGTCCAGCACCTCCTCCTGCGCTTCGGCATCGTCGCCAGCGTGCGCAGGCGGATGGTGCGGCACGGCGGGACCGGGCGGCCGGCGTGGCAGATCGACGTCACCGACGCGCGCTCCATCCGCACCTTTGCGCGCGAGATCGGCATCTTCGGCAAGGAAGCGGCGGTCGCGCGCGCGGAGCAGGCGGTCGAGGCGAAGCGCTACCAGACGAACCGCGACCTCGTCCCCCGGCAGGTGTGGGATCGGATCGCGGAAGCGAAGGGCGGCGAGTCGTGGGCCTCGCTCGCGCGCCGCGCCGGGATCGCGGGGTGGACGAACGTGCACGTGGGCCGGCGCGCGCTCTCCCGCGACCACCTGGGCGTCCTCGCCCGCGCGCTGGGCGATGCCGGGCTCTGCGCGCTGGCGGAGAGCGACGTCTACTGGGACGAGGTGGTCTCCATCGAGCCGCTGGGACCGAAGCAGGTCTACGACCTGACGATCCCCGGGACGCACAACTTCGTCTCCAACGACGTGTGCGTGCACAACACCGCCTTTACCCTCAACATTGCGCAGCACGCCGCAATATCAGAGGGCAAGTGCGTCGCCTTCTTTTCGCTGGAAATGAGCAAGGACTCGCTCGTCCAGCGCCTGCTGACCTCGGAGGCGCGGGTGGATGCGGGGCGCGTGCGCACCGGCCGGCTGCGCGACGACGACTATCCGCGCCTTGCGCAGGCGGCGGGCCTGCTCAACACCGCGCCGATCTTCATCGACGACACGCCGGGCATCTCCGTGCTGGAGATGCGGGCGAAGGCGCGGCGGCTCAAGGCGGACCGCGACGACCTGTCGATGGTGATCGTCGACTACCTGCAGCTGATGCAGGGCAATACCAAGTCCGAGAACCGCCAGCAGGAGGTGTCGGAGATCTCGCGCGGATTGAAGGCGCTGGCGAAGGAACTGGAGGTGCCCGTGGTGGCGCTTTCGCAGCTTTCCCGCGCCGTGGAATCCCGCCCCGACAAGCGCCCGATGATGTCGGATCTTCGTGAGTGCGTGACCGGCGACACGCGGGTGGTGCTGGCGGACGGCAGGCGCGTGGCGATTCGTGATCTGGTTGGCGCGCAGCCGGAAGTCTGTGCGATCGATGAGGGCGGGCGGCTGATCACCGCGCAGAGCGAAATCGTTTGGAGTGTCGGCCGTAAGCCCGTGTTCACGGTAAGGCTGGCGGGCGGAAGGTCGATCCGTGCGACTGCGGAGCATCGCCTGCTTGGGCCAGGCGGATGGGTGTACGTTGGGGATCTTGCTCCTGGCGACCTGCTCGCGGTATCGGAGGAAGGCGGCGATTTGCGCTCGCGGCCAGAAAGCAGCCGTTCGGTCGGAGGATCTGGCGCTCTCACTGAGGCTGTTTCGTCGCAGTTCAGTGCTGCCGGTACGCTCACGGCGGTGGATCTGATCGTCGCTGCCGAGAACGACCTCTCATGGGACCAGGTTCTGGACGTCACACCTGCTGGCGAAGAAGAAGTGTTCGACCTCACCGTGCCCGGACCCGCGTGCTGGCTGGCGGATGGGATCGTCAGTCATAACTCGGGCGCCATTGAGCAGGATGCAGACGTGATCATGTTCCTGTACCGCCCGGAATACTACCACGGGCCGACGGACAAGGAAGGCAACAGCCTCGAAGGAAAGGCCGAAGTCATCGTCGGCAAGCAGCGTAACGGTGCCACGGGGACGGTGAGCCTGCAGTTCATCAAGGAGTTCACGCGCTTCGAGAACTTCTCGCGGCGCACGGACGAGTACGGCGGATGACGATCCGGGGCGGACACGGCGGCGGCGCGGGTGCAATGATCGTGGAATACGTTCGATACACCATTGACGCGGCGCGCGCGGAGGCGTTCGAGGCCGCCTACGCGCGGGCGGCCGCGGCGCTGGAGGCGTCGCCCCACTGCCTTGCGTACGAGCTGTCGCGCTGCGTGGAGGCGCCGGAGTCGTACGTGCTGCGCATCGAGTGGGACTCCGTGGAGGGGCACCTGCAGGGCTTTCGCCGCAGCGCGGAGTTCGCGGCGTTCTTCGCGGCGGTCCGCCCCTTCGTGGGCGACATCGCGGAGATGCGGCACTACGCGCCGACCGCCGTCGTCGCGCGGAAGCAGACCGCGGCCGCCTGACCGACGGGAGCCGATGGCGAAGACGAAGACGGCGTACTTCTGCCGCGAGTGCGGCAACGAGACGGCGCGGTGGGCGGGGCAGTGCCCCGCCTGCCAGGAGTGGAACACGCTGGTGGAGGAGCCGGCGGCGCCGCGGAAGCAGCGCTCCGCCTCGAGCGGGGCCGCCGCCGCGCTCACCGCCCCCGCGCCCGTGCGCCTGCGCGAGGTGGAGGGCGCGGAGGCGCGCCGCTGGGCCACCGGGCTGGCGGAGTTCGATTTCGTGCTGGGCGGCGGCATGGTCCCCGGCTCGGTGGTGCTGGTGGGCGGCGAGCCGGGGATCGGCAAGTCCACCATCCTCCTCCAGGTGGC